>JBAXDE010000094.1:0-7362 GCA_037141115.1 Methanomicrobiales archaeon
GAGAGGTTGCACCTTCTGCATCTATTGGGATCAAACTGGCAAAGTTAGGTTAGTACACACAACCTCAACGATCGCACAGCAGGGTACCGTGGGTATATACCGGATTTCGAATGAGCGCCTGCATCTCGAAGATGGTGCAGAGATCGATATCCGTGAAGCACGAAGACCTGCATCTCTTGACTTTATAAAAAAGAAGATGGATGGCAACAGGCTCACGAAAGAGGAGACCCTGACCATCATCAAAGATGTAGTGAGTGATGATCTATCTGCAGCCGAACTGACGGCTTTCATCACCGCTTCTTATATCAATCCTCTCGATATGGATGAGGTGGAGCATCTCACCCGGGCGATGGTTGAGACGGGAGACCAGATCAAATTTGCCTCACGACCAATTGTTGATAAACATTCGATCGGTGGTGTACCGGGCAACAAGATCTCGCTGCTTGTTGTTCCTATCATTGCTGCGAGTGGGCTGAAGATACCAAAGACCAGTTCGCGGGCAATCACGGGCGCTGGTGGCACTGCGGATCTCATGGAAGTTCTTGCCTTCGTAGAGTTCTCTGCCAGTGAAGTACAGCAGATGACTGAAAAAGTTGGCGGCGTCATTGTCTGGGGGGTGCTACAAATATCGCACCTGCTGATGATCGTATCATCATCCAGGAATATCCTTTCAAGATTGATGCCCGGGGTCAGATGCTTGCCAGTGTCATGGCAAAAAAATATGCTGTGGGTGCAAATCTTGTAGTGATTGATATCCCCGTAGGTCTGCATACCAAAGTTGCGACCATGGCCGAAGGGAGAAAACTCGCCCGGGAGTTTATTGATCTGGGTGAACGGCTCGATATGAAGGTTGAATGTGCTCTTACCTATGGGGATATTCCTGTAGGGCACAGTATCGGGCCCAAACTTGAGGTAAAGGAAGCTCTCCGGGTTCTTGAAGGGGCAACCGAACCCAACTCATTCATCCAGAAGAGTATCTCGCTTGCAGGTATTGCGTTTGAAATGTCCGGAAAAGCAGCACGGGGAACCGGGGCCGCTATGGCACAGGAACTGCTCACCTCGGGAAAAGCGCTGGAAAAATTCCGCCAGATTATTGAGATACAGGGTGGCGATCCCACGGTCAAATCCGAAGATATTGTACCCGGTGAACACCAGTACGTGGTAAAATCTCCCGCTTCAGGGTATGTAATTGAGATGAACAATCGTTCCCTTGTCACCCTTGCCCGGGTTGCAGGAGCTCCTCAGGATCCGGGCGCCGGGATTCTCCTTCACGCCAAAAAAGGAAAACTTGTCAAAGCCGGAGAACCGCTCTTTACCCTGTATGCTGATCGAAACTGGCGGCTCCAGAATGCAATTGAAGAAGGCAGGCGTCTGATGCCGGTGCTTGTTGAGGGCATGCTTCTTGACCGGGTGCCTTCAATTTCGGAGATATAGACCGATTGGCTGATATATGAGCAGGTAGCGATAATTTATCATGTATAGTCTAAGGCATCGTTTCCTATTTGCTCTGCTGTGCGTGTTCCTTCTCTGCAGCACTGTACAGGCAACGAACCTGCTCATCTCAGTGCAGGACGGCATTGATAACACTTCGATTCCTCATGCCACTGTATTCCTCAACGGCGGCAATTATGCCCGGGCAAATTCTCTTGGGCAGGTATATCTCACTCATTCCGGACTAAATGACCTGAACATTCAGGTTTCAATGACTGGTTATGATGACTGGAGTGGTATAGTAAATCGAAATACCACTTCACTGCTTGTCAACCTGACCCGGAAAACCCTCACCCTCAAAGTGAGCCTCTATGATTCTGATACCCTCGTGCCGGTTTCCGGAGCTCGTGTTAATATTTCTGCAGAAAATGAGACTCTGGGAAAATTCACAGACGCTTCCGGCTCTGCCCTTTTTGGTGTAAATGCAGAATCCCTTTATTCTGTAGATATTCTCGCTTCCAACTACCAGCCACGCAGCGGGACGATAAATATGGCTTCTGAAAACCGGGAGATGCAGTACTGGCTGCTCTCCGGAAATCGCTTTGCCATCGAAATCAAAGATAAAGAGGGGAAGGTACCCGTTCCTGATGCAGAAGTACGAATCGACAATTCACTTGTAGGAAAAACGGATGCCAATGGGAGGCTGGTCATACCAGTAATCCGTGGAAACTCCTATTCCCTTGAGATCAAGAAGGCTGGCTACCAGACCTACACAGAATCCCGAATAATCAGTGATGCAGATGCCATCTATTCTGTAGTCATTACCAAAGCCCCTGTTGGTGCATTCATCTACGTTGTTGATGAAAATCGTGTAGCGATCACCGGAGCGGATGTATATATCAACGGCAATTTGTCGGGGACTACCAACCAGTACGGGCGCAGCACGTTTCCCAACCTTGTCCTTGGAACCTATCCCGTTGAGATACGAAAGGCCGGGTATGCTACCGTGAGTCGCCCTATCCAGATATCAAATGCGAATGATGATTATACGTTTGTGATGACCTATGGCAGCGCCGATCTCACTCTCTTTGTCCAGGACAATGACCAGAAGATGGTCCAGGATGCCAGCATCTCCGTCAATGGGAACGTCATTGGTGTTACCGATATTCATGGGCAGTACGTTACCAAATTGAAATTCAACTCCCCTTACAATATTACTGCATCAAAAGATGGTTACCAGCCAGTATCGATCCAGAAAGAAGTCATCCAGGGTAATGCAACAGCCACAGCGAATCTTACCCTGGGAAAGAGTCTTGACTGGGGATTAATCACCATAATTGTAGCAGGGATTGTCGGTGTTCTCGTGCTGTTTGCAGTAATCAGGATGCTTGGTCACCGGAAGCGTCGTCATACCCTCAGAAGGAACGACATATAATCTCTTTTTCCCGTCTATTTTAGCCGTATTTAAAAATATATATCTTCTCAAATTCAGCAGTTCAAAGCAAACGTACTGGATCTCAAAATACTTGCCATTCTGCCACAAATAAAATCCTCCTGCAACTGAATGGTTTTTGGTATGTGGAAACCGTCATCAAATTCGAAGATCTGATCCTAAAAATGGGCAATCATTGAGACGTTTGTCGTATCTTAAAATCTAAAAAGTCAAAATGCCAAATTTCTATCCTATGGATGTTGGGCCAGAAGGATCTCACTGGCATTTTAGGAAAATCTTAAAAAAAAACGGACCCAGCGGGAATCGAACCCGCGTCCTTGGGTTCGAAGCCCAAGAGGATATCCTCTACCCCATGGATCCTTCTCATCTTCTTTACATCAAAAGATATTAAGTATTTTCTACGGATACACTACTGAATGATTCTGTCTGCACCGGAAATTGAACGCCGTCTTGACCTCGACAGCGCAGCAGGGAAATTGGTTATCTCTCCGTATGGGGCAGAATGCCAGCAACCGGCATCTTATGATCTCCGCGCAGCTGGCAATGTCATACTCGAACGTGGCGCATGCACACTTGTCCCGACAATCGAATGGGTTGAACTCCCGATGGATATTGCAGGAACACTGCGGTGCAGGTCATCGATGGGTCGGCGTGGTGTATTGCTGGGTGCAGGTTTTGTGGATCCAGGATTTCGGGGGCAGCTGACGCTCTGCCTGACCAATATGGGTGCAGAATCCATTCATGTTCAAATGAATGACCGTATTGTACAGATGGTCCTTCACGAGGTACGGGAAGGAACCCTGTTGTATGCGGGGCGTTATCAGGATAGCAAAGGTGTTGTTGAGGCGAAATGAGCGTAATTCGTACCGAGAGAAAATATATTGAGATTTTAAGGATCTTAAAAGAGCATAGTGAACCCGTGGGGGCAAAACGACTGTCTGAACTTATGGCCGACCGGGGTTTTGTCCTGAGTGACCGTGCGGTCCAGTATTATCTCAGTTATCTCGACACGATGGGATTTACCGAAAAGGTCGGGAACCTGGGACGACTCCTGACCACTCTGGGCCGCGATGAAACCGACAATGCCCTTGTTGACGACCGGATTGGGTTTATTATCTCGAAACTGGAACGGCTCGCGTACCGGAGCACGTTTGATCCTGAGACTGGCACCGGAGACGTGGCATACAATCTCTCGATCGTTCCTTCTGAGTCTTTAGAAAAGGTTACCGTAGCATTTGATGAGGTGGTAAAATCTGGCTGTGGATTCTTTAACTCATACCGGATTATTGATCGAGATCCCCGGATCCCCCACGGATCAGTAGGTTTCATGACCATCTGCAGTATTTCCATGGATGGGGTATTCCAGAGAAAGGGAATCCCTGTCAAGATGGCATTCGGTGGAAGACTGGAGATCGAACAGGGTGTCCCTAAACGCTTCAGGGACCTGATCGGTTACCGCGGAACAACCATTGACCCGCTGGAACTTTTTATCTCTGCAGGTCTCACCTCGATTTCCAGTTTCGCTCGCACAAAAACCGGCATTGCGCTCGCAAATGTCCGTGAAGTCCCCTGTGCCGCAAAAACGCAGGTTGAGGAGACAATTCAACTGATGAACAAATGTGGGTTCATATTTCCTGTTGCACTGGGAACACAGGTCTTCAATTTACCCAACAATCCCTACCGCCTTTCGATAGTCGCCTTCAGCGGGTTGAATTATATCGGTAATACTGTTGAGCACGGTATTGAGATAAAAACAGAGATTGGAGCGGGAAATATCCAGTTCTCAAAAGTTATGGAAACCAACTGATCGCGTTGATCAGATCCAGGAAAAATCATCCTTTTTTGCGGTGATATTCCGTTTTTTACCTGGTGTCTGTGATTGTCCGGTAGCAGACCGGTCGTCCGATTCCCTCTCTTTTTCTTCCGCAGTCTTTGGTGTGCTATTTCTCCGGGCCAGCTGGGAATTCTCGAAACCGGAGTCCCGTGCCTGCGGGACTACTGTGCGCACAACGCTCTTTCCCCCAAAAATATCATCATTTGCCCGGTAACTGCGTTCTTTCATGCTGACTTGCATTCTATCAGGATCTTCCCGTGTATCTGCATCCGGCTCTGGCGAATGGGTGTGTTCTTCCCGTTCAACCGGTTCCTGAAAGTCCTGTTCTTCTCTATCCATGACCAGGTCTATCACGGGAGGGGTTTTTCGTCTTCCAATGAGGACTGTTCTTTGCTCCGGGGGTTTTTCTGTGGGTTGGATTGGTTGGGATTGCTCCTGCACATGGGAGGGGGGTAATCCTCTGGATGGGTCGTGGTGGATGACAGTACGGCTGGGTGTAAGAACGGTTTTTTTCAGAATGTCGGTATTTGCAGGGGGTGTTCGGCCGGATATGGCTATCATCCGTTGCCTTTGCAGGTCTTTTTCGATCCGCTGGCGTTCGGAGTCTTTCGTTCGTATCTGGCTGTCATTGATGGGAACTCCCCTCTCTCTTGCCGGGTCCCCCTCCCGGGTACCTGTAACCTGTGCGTCGTAGTGTGCTTGGGGTGGGGGGTGATGGTGTACGGGTGGTGTGTGAATGGGAGGCCGCCCCTCATGGTGCTGCCGGGCAACAATCCTATGTTGGGGTTCGTTACTTTGTACCTTATGGTGCTGTGCAGTCCTTTCCTCAATACCAGATGCCTTTATGGGGGGATTTTGCGACGTTGGATACTCAGAACCCGGGACCTCTTTTTTTATGGCCCGGTTGATTCCTGCACGAAGACTATCCTGATTATCCGGGGCGCGCTGATGGACAACAGGGGAACTTACCCCAAAATCCCTGCCCGGTTGTTCCTTTACGGCAAAAGCAATCATCTCGTCCCGGGGTTGTCTCTCTTTCTGTCTTTGAGAGACGGCACCGGTGCCTGGTGCATTTCCCGGGCCCTTTGATAATGTAATGGAGTCGAGAGAGATTGATTCATTTTCTCGGGATTCTTTCTGGTAACCGGTTCTGCCCTGTGCCCTTATGCCCCGGATTTCATCGATACGGGGAATATTCTCAAGTCCTGAGAGCATGACGATGATCGCAACATTTTGCGTGTTCACAATGGGGTAATCCCCGGAACGTGTTTCCAGCCCGGCAATACTGCGGTCGATCCATTTGCGGACCGTCATGAACCCTTTCATGGAGAGTTCATGAGATGGCCCGGCAACAAGGACAAGTGCCTTATGGGCGCTGGTCATGTCACACGGTGTTGAGATCTCGTGATATATTGCCTGCTTTGCGAGTTCCACGATACGTGAGGCACGTTTATTATGGTCTTCGGTTAAAATGCCGGTTGGTCGTAGCCATGACAGGAAACCGAGTGGATCATGCGGAAGGTGTTCAACAGCATAGCCTATGGTGATAAACCCCATCCCTTTCATCGTATTGAGGACTTCGCCGGAATCCAGCACTACTTCTGCAAGTTCAAGACCCCCGTCAGCCTTGAACTCCCCGGCCCGGAGGATAAGACTGATTCTTTTGACAATTGCATCGTTTAACAGAAGATAGGTTGCAAGTTTTGGAGATAATGCAGGCTGCTCTTTTACAAAGCCCATCTTTTCAGCAAAACTTTTCTCTTTTTTTGCCAGAGTGGATTTCTGTGATCGGGTTTTCTTGTACCATGTCTCGTTATCGAAAAGGATTATGCCGTCGAGCAGAGATGAAAGCATATCGATATCATCCGCAGCTTTTGCGGATCTTCGCTCTCCTTCCGCAAGGCAGGGAAGTGTGACAAGGCCGAATATGGGTTCCACAACAGAGTTGCGGAGAGCTGCGATGATATGGGGTGCCACATCCACCATGCTTCCGCCAAGTCCGCAGCAGACGAAGATCGCATCGGTTTCGGCGTAATTGATGTTCTGGACCCGGGAGACGATCTCGCCAATATCGATTGTCGCAGTCTGGGTGCTGTTTCCTCTCGCATCCAGAGTTCCGGGGTCGAGGGCAGGGAAGTATATTTTTGCGGCTTCCGGCAGGCCTTTGAGTTGCTTTAATGTAGCCTCATCGACATCAACGGCAAATGCCTGGACACACGCCACATTGCTGCTGCGATGGTCAACAGCGTACAGGCTGTTTGCAATTCTGCTGCCTGCACCTCCAAGTCCGATTGCCAGTATTCTCATGCACGTCCCTTGTGAAACCCGGTGGTAAGAGTAGTTATCAGTATATGTACAATTGATTGTTCGTAGTTCAAAATCTTATAGGATCATTACGTCAGATAAAAAAAAAGGTTTGTTGCTCTTAAATGGCAAAGTTCCTGTTTTTATGGTTGTGTTTCACACGGTTCCGGAATTTTTACATTTTTCTCCTGATAAATAACCCGGATTTCCAAAATAGCACCCAATTGCCGATCGAATGGTCGTATCTTCCTGCGTTCACCTCCGTTCTGACTTAATATTTGGGTTTTTTTAGTATCCCCTCCAAAAAATAGGGCAAACCAACCTTTCGGGTTTACTGGCA
>JBAXDE010000095.1:0-7276 GCA_037141115.1 Methanomicrobiales archaeon
GGGCAGCGGAATCATTGTTATTGGGGGTATGGGGGTCTCAACCCCCATCATCATAAATGAATGATGTATTTTAATAGGGAAAAATGTAGATTTCATGGGAAACACTCTGAAAATGAGGGGGGTCTCGGGGGTGCACCCGTTGGGATGCCTCACCCTCCTCTGGCGAGAGAGGGTTCACACTCCAGATAGCTGACACGTTGAAGGGAATCACACGAAAACTGGATTTCACCAGAGCCTCTATTCCCCGGTATTTCACAAGATGCCCTGTCCGATCCTGCTCATCCCGGCGGGAAAACGTTTTTCCCTCCCGGATTTGATATTGAGATGAGGAATGAGTTTCTTATGGATAAAGCAACCAAAATGCAGTTAAGCGTCCTGTTCTTTGTAATCGGCCTTGCCATGATTTTCATGCAGGATCTCAAACGACTCGATACCATCAATCTTGGATTTTCCCTGCCGTTTGCGATAATGTTCTATATCGGCCTGATCTTCATGGTCATCGGGTATTACCTCAAATAAACCGGGTACCCCGGACAAATACAATATCGGCCTGAGATCCTATCTCTTCTCTTCTTTCCCGCTGACATGGATATCAGGTTTTTTTCCCGGACTTATCCGGATCTCGCACTGGCGATCGCCAGTGCACATGGACCGGACATACCGGGCCGAGTAGTCTCTCTTCATGGCAGGGACGGTCGTGAGCGTGAGGGCCATGCACCGGGGAAAGGTGTGTTCACCCGGTGCCCCGGTCTCGTATCCCGTGTCCAGGAACGGGCAGCGCTTTATCAGGATCACGGAACCATCCTCGGATACATCAATTGTCTCGCTCTTGTAATCCGGGCCAAAGAGTATTGTATAGACAATGCGCATACTCTCCGCAACGTCGTGTGCGTTCTTTACCGGCAATGAGAGTTCCTGGGCAATCGTCAGGGCCCGTTTTTAAGAGTTCGATCCAGATCTCCCGCTCGATCCCGTCATATTTTTCTCCCAGTACCTTTCGGAATGCAACATCATAGAGTGCAGGGAGCCGTGCAGCGCAGTCAGCCGCAAGCCGCCACTTGATATCATCGGGAATGGATTTGAGGTCTGGCATAATTGCCTCTCTTGTATCGGGTTTATGTCTAAAACCATATATCAATTTTTAGATTGTTACAAGCAACCGGGGATCATGATTCATTTTCCTGTTTACTAACGCTTGAGAAAGCCAGTAATTAATCATGAAGTTATGAAGTGACAACCCAGATACTTTTTCAGATTAACAATCGCAGATTAGAACAAAAACAAGAAAATTGCGAAATCATTTTTCCCTTATTCCCGGCAGAGAAAACGATACTTTGTAGTAATACTAAAAATGCCGATTGTTTCCAGTTTTCCATCATGCAATTAAAAAAAATCTTCAATACCCAAAGCAGAGCCATCGTTTTACCCGTTTAATCAAAAAATGATCTTATTCTGCCGGCACAAACCGATCATTCCTGCGGGTAAGAAACCCCTCCACTTCCAGGGCCTGCAATATCTTTCGTATCCGCAGATGATCGTCTCCAAAACGGGTAACGACTTCCTCTTCATCGAGAAATTGTTCTTTTATTATCAGTTTCAGAAGTTCCCCCCGTATTTTACGGTCAGACCCTTCAAATGGGGACTGTTTCGTGTAATGGACACTTCTCCGGTTGGGATTTGCCACCGTTTTTTTCAAAGAAGATCCCAGGTCCATCAGGGCCCAGTACCAGACCCGGGGGTTATCGCTATACACAGACTTTGCAACAAGGGGAAGAATTTCTGCATCGCTCACGTTTGCAGTATCAGAAAAGAAGCAGTGAATGAAGACTCGCCGGATATTGGTCTCAATAAAGACCACCGGCTGATTGAACGCAAAAGCGCAGATCGATGAGGCCGTTGCCCTCCCGATGCCGGGAAATGTCGAGAGGCAGTCGACATCAGCCGGGAGCACTCCTCCATATTCATGCATCACCCGCTGTGCACATTTCTGGAGTGAGATTGCCCGCCGGTTGTATCCCATACCCTGCCAGGCAGAGAGGATATCTGCAAGCGGGGCTTTTGCAAGGGTGCTAAAATCCGGAAACGCGGTGAGAAATTCCGGATACTTAATTAAAACCCGCTCCACCTGGGTCTGCTGGAGCATTATCTCTGAGACAAGGATCGAGTACGGTCCGGTATCATCGCGCCATGGCATGGGGCGTCCATGCCGGGTATAATGATCCAGTACCCTCTGCTGAAACGCAGAAATTCCGGTAACCGGATCAAACTTTTGAGAATCGTTCCGGTCTTCTTCCGGTTCGCCAAAGGTACTCTGATGTGCAGTTTTTGTAGACTTCATAGGAAGACCAAAGAGATAGCAACCTTTCGTACGATGTACTCATACCCGAATGATAACCATTCAGTTTGTGACAAAGATCAGTTCGCCATTAAGCGAAAGTGCATTGGATCCGGTTTTAAGGCAAATCTGTTTTAGCAAACCAGATACAGTTTCATAAAAAATGCCTATGTGCGTTTGAACATCGCATCCAGGTCTGCCCTGCTGAACCGGATGATGGTCGGTCTTCCATGGGGGCAGGTAAAGGGATTGTTGGTGAGCCGGAGCTGGTGTATGATGCGCCGGCACTGCTCCCGGGAACAGACGGTCCCCGCCTTGATTGCACCCCGGCACGCGATCACCCTTGTGATCCGCTCCCGGTTATTTGCCGAACCCGTTGTGGCATCACTGACCAGGTCGCTGATGATCTCATCAATAATTCCGGTATCTTCCATTCTCCCGAGCACCACCGGAATCGCCCGGACAATGAACGTATCTCCCCCGAACTCTTCGAGAACAAATCCTTCTTCAGAGAGAGCGGGAATCAGATCCTTGAGTATTGAGACTTCCTTTGGCGTCCTGTGGAGGATGACGGGCCAGATCAGTTCCTGCGACTGGTGCTCGGCATTCAACCGGAGCTGGACCTGCTCGTACAGGATCCGTTCGTGAGCTGCATGCTGGTCGATTATCACCAGTTCACCGGACTCTGTCCTGCCCAGAATGTAGATGCCCCCGAACTCCCCGATGACTTCTATTGCGGGAAGTTTTGAAGGAAGAACCGGAATGCCGGTCGGGAGCTCGGTCTGCCGGAGCCGCAGGTCGGAATCGATCGTTCCCGTGTGGGTTGATTCAGATACGCCACGGACAACCGCATCAGCAACAGGGTACGTATAGGCAGCCGGTTTCTCTGCAGTCGCAGGAGGCAAAACGGTTGACTGGGACGATGCTTCTGCTGCGGGGATCAGGTCCTGCCGGAGTAATGCCTCCGATACGCTCTTCCGGATTGCTTCGGCAATCTCTTTTTCCCGCGAGAGCCGCACCAGTTTCTTTGTCGGGTGGACATTCACATCCACAAGTGCCGTATCAATCGTGAGCGAGAGGAACGCAACCGGGGACCGGTCTTTGGCCAGCAGGGTGCCATAACCGCTCCTCACCGCCCCGTTGATGACCGATGAGGAGATGAAACGGCCGTTGATCACCACGAGCATGCGGGCCATATCTTTCCGGGAAAGGGAGGGTTGCGAGATATACCCCGAGATGGTCATGAAGGGAAATTCAGATTCAACCGGAAAAAGGTTTTTTACCGTATCCGCTCCAAAAAGGCGTGCAATTGTGTCAAGCGGGCGTGTTGACCGGTCGGTCATCATCTGTTCATGGTTGTTGTAAAAGAGGCGGAATGAGATCTGCGGGTGGGAAAAGCAGATCCCTTCCATGATGGTATGAATCTGGGCAAGCTCCGTGTTGATACTTTTTAGGAATTTTTTCCGGGCCGGCGTATTAAAGAAGATATCCTCGACAAGGATCGTGGTGCCTTCGGGAGCCCCGACCTCCCCGTGCTCTGTTACCACCCCGCCGGAAATGACAATTCTTGTCCCGGCAACAATGCCGGAATCCCGGGGTTTTGTTGTTAAGGTCACGTTGGCTACTGCTGCGATACTGGCAAGGGCTTCCCCGCGGAACCCGAGGGTCCGGATGGTATCGAGATCCTCTATGCCGGAGATCTTGGATGTTGCATGGGGAACAAAGGCCAGTGCTGCATCCTGAGGCGACATGCCACAGCCATCATCGATGATCCGGATGCCGGTGATCTTTCCTTCAGATGCTAAGAGATCTATCCGGACTGAACCGGCCCCTGCATCGATGGCATTTTCCACAAGCTCCTTGACAACCGATGAGGGGCGCTCGACAACTTCACCGGCTGCTATCTGGTTGACGGTCGAGGGATCGAGGAGATGGATGACCGGCGTATCCTGCCCGCTGCTCATGGCGCATCCCTGCGGTCAATGGTCTTTTTGAGTTCTGCGATCTTTGCAAGGGCCTGCATGGGTGTCATCTCATCCGGGTTGAGGCGGCTGAGTGCCCGGAGCGTTGGGTGCTCAGCGGGGATGCTCGTCTCGGCCCGGTCATCGACCAGGAGGATCTGGGTATAGCGCTGGGGCCGTGTGCCCGCGGGAACTGCCTGGTTGAGGCTTGCTGATAAAAGCACCTCAGCGCGTTCGGTGACTTTTTTCGGGATTCCTGCGAGCCGGGCCACATGGATACCGTAACTCTTGTCGGTTGCGCCGGGTATGAGTTTTCTTAAAAAAACCACTTCATCGGCAGTCTCCTTGACGGCAAAGTGATGGTTCTTTACCCTTTTTAGCTGCTCTTCCATGGCAATGAGTTCATGGAAGTGCGTGGCAAAGAGTGTCTTTGGCCCGGTGGTGGTCTTGCCATGCAGGTATTCGAGCACCGCTTTTGCAATCGAGCTCCCGTCAGCCGTGCTCGTACCACGGCCGATCTCATCGAGAATCACCAGGCTCTTTGCGGTGAAGTTGTTGAGGATGTTTGCCAGTTCGAGCATCTCGACAAAGAATGTGCTCTGCCCGCTGGCAAGATCATCAAAGGCCCCGACCCGGGTAAAGATCCGGTCAAGGATACCGATGCTGGCATGCCGGGCGGGAACAAAACTGCCGGCCTGGGCCATGATGCAGCAGAGGGCAACCGTACGCATGTACGTGGACTTCCCGGCCATGTTGGCACCCGTGATGATCATGATCTGGGTCTTGCTCCCCGAGAGCTCGGTATCATTGGGAACAAAACCGCCGGCTACTCCCTGCTCAACTACCGGGTGACGGCCGTCCCGGATCATGATGGTATCGCCATCATTGAGCAGCGGTCGCACGTAATCCCGGCTCTGGGCTGCTTCAGCAAGGGCTGCTGCCACATCAAGAGTGGCGATGCCGGCCGCAATTGCCTGGAATGCATCAACCTGTTTTTTCAGCGTATCGATGAGCGAGGTATAGAGTTCCCGTTCGAGAGCCAGCACCCGCTCATCGGCATTGGTGATGAGGGCCTCTTTCTCCCGGAGTTCGGGCAGGGTATAGCGCTCCCCGGTTGCGGTGGTCTGCTTGCGCTCGTAATGCGCTGGAACCAGGGGGAGGTTGGGTTTAGTGATATCAATGTAATAACCAAAGATCCGGTTGTACCCGATCTTCAGCGACCGTATCCCGGTCAGTTCCCGCTCCTTTGCCTGGAGTTCCACGATCCAGTCCTTGCCGGAATGCAGGACAACGGTGATCTCATCCAACCCATGCGAGTACCCGCGCCGGATCACACCGCCGTTACGGGCAATAGCCGGGGGTTCGTCAACGATCGCCCGCCCGATGAGATCGATGGTCTCGGGAAGATCCCTGCACTGGCTGAGTCCTTCACCCAGTAACCGGGGAAGATTGTTGCCAATATACTCTTCGAGTGGTTTCCGGAGTTCCGGCAGCGCACGGAGAGTGTCTGCAAGTGCCTGGAGATCCCGTGGCCCGGCATTCCCGTACGCGATACGGGCGGCGATCCGTTCGATATCGGAGACCTTTGTCAGTTGTGAGCGCAGCAAAAGGCGTTCTGCGGTATGACCCGCGAGAAATTCTACTGCATCAAGCCGGTGGTTGATCGCTTCAATATCCGTGAGCGGCCGGGAGAGATGGCGGCTTAAGAGCCGGCTGCCCATGGGGGTTTTGGTGAGATTTAATGAGGAGAAGAGGGTGAGTCCCTTCTGCCCGCCGCGGATGCTCTCCATCACTTCAAGATTTCGCAGGCTGATGGCATCGAGCATCATGCTCTGGGCAGAGGTGCGCCGGGACATGCCGGTGATATGCGGGAGGGGAGAGTACTGGGTCTCCTGGGCATAGGCAAGGGCTGCACCTCCCGCACTGACAGCAGACGGTTCTCCTTCACACCCGAACCCGTCAAGGGACTGGACCCGGAAATGGGACCTGAGCAGGCGGCTGGCTTTTTCCTCATCAAAGAGTGCATCCAAAACCTTTGAGACCAGGACACCGCGTTCCTGGATCCGTACCCTGAGCGCCTCATCAACCGTTGAGGGCATGATGATCTCGGCCGGGTGGTACCGGGCGATCTCTGATAAGATGTTCTGGTGATGTTCATCCTGGTCAATGGTGAGAACAAAGAATTCGCCGGTTGAGATATCCAAAAGAGCAATACCCCATGTGCTCTTCTTCTTGTCCGGGCTAATCGCCATCAGGTACGTGGCTGCCGATGACGGGAGCATGGAGGAGTCGATAACGGTGCCGGGCGTGATCACCCGGACAATCTCCCGCTTTACAATACCCTTGGCGGTCTTGGGATCTTCTACCTGGTCGCAGATGGCCACCTTGTAACCCTTGCTGATCAGTTTGGCAATGTACCCATCGATCGCATGATAGGGTACGCCGGTGAGCGGGATGGGATTGTCGCCAATCTTGGACCGGGACGTGAGCACGATCTCGAGTTCCCGGGATATGATCTTTGCATCTTCTTCAAAGGTCTCGTAGAAGTCACCAATCCGGAAGAGAAGGACCGTGTCGGCAAATTTCTCCTTGAGCTCCCGGTACTGGCGCATGACCGGTGTGAGGCGGGGGCCGGTCAGTTCGGTATCCAGTTCTGCGGAGGGCAACTCACGAACCATAGGTGCTGAAATGTAGCCTTCCGGATCAGTTAATACCGATCTTTCATGCATCCACGGCTCAGGAAGTATTGCGGTGGAGGCTCAAGACAAGCAATGGGGAGGATAGTACGAGCGCGATGAGCCCAAAACCAAGACCCAGGGCAAAACCCATGCCAATGATACGCGTGATCTCGGTGAGGATACTTATCGCCCATGGCACCTGGCTCCAGAGGATGAGTATTCCTGCAATCCCAAGGATCCCGATCCCGATTCACTGCCGTCAGGTTAATTTTGAAAACATAGATATCCATCAGATATTAGTA
>JBAXDE010000096.1:0-7254 GCA_037141115.1 Methanomicrobiales archaeon
ATAATATATTTGTGACCGGATTTATACCTTCCCCCACTTTTTCGAGAGGATACATAGCGGCGGTATCTGCTGAAACTACCCGGCCCTTTGAATCTGCTTCTACCAGTATTACTGCGGTTCAGACCCGGGTCCCAGCAACGGCAGTGACCGTTCACCCATTAACCACACCGACCACGATTGCACCAACACCTCCGGGTTCCTCCGGGTTCCCGGTGAGTTCAGTTATCATCATTGCAGTAGCGATTGTCCTAGCAGTTATGGGAATTGTGGTTGTCCACCGCTGGTGGATCCGCAGGCAGAACCCCTCACTGTTCCGGGACTTTTGATTGACCGGATACATATTTTCCTTCTTTTTATTAAAAAAGGAGAATTACACATTTTTTCTCAAACACAATGTTAATCTCGGTTCCGGCCAAACATCAGGACGAGAAACGCACATGCTCTTTATGGATTTTTCCCGGACCTGCGAGAAACTGGAGGGGATATCAGGCAGGCTGGAGATGATCGATCTCATCAGCACGATCCTGCCCACACTATCTCCCGATGAACTGCCGGTCTTTGTGCGGTTTGTCATGGGGAGATGCTTTCCCGACTGGAGTGCACAGAAACTCGGGATCGGGCCAAACCTCCTGTACGAGGCAATCGGGTATGTAGCAGGTATCAAAAAAGAGCAGGTGATCGAGAAGATCAACCAGACCGGTGATGTCGGCAAGGCAGTCGAGGCACTGCTGGGGGAAAAATCAATGACCACGTTCTTCCACGAAGAACTCGACCTGGTCCGGGTAGACCGCGAGATCATCACCATCGCGGCCATGGAAGGAAAAAAATCCCAGCGGGAGAAACTGCTCGCCGTCCGCCGGCTGCTGGGCAATGCCCACCCGCTCGAAGGCAGGTATCTTGCCCGGATCATGCTCGAAGAGCTCCGCATCGGAGTCGGAGAAGGGAGCGTGCGGGAAGCGATCGCCAAGGCATTTTTAGTGGATTCTGCACTTGTCGAGCATGCGATGCAGGCCCTGAACGATTCAGGCGAGGTGGCCCGGCTGGCAAAAATGGGGCCTGAAGCCCTCAAAGAGGTCCAGATTACACCGTTCCACCCGGTTCGGATGATGCTCGCCCAGCAGGGAGCCATTGCCGATATGATCGCTGAACAGGGAGAGATAGCTGCCGAGTACAAGTACGATGGCTCACGGTTCCAGTTTCACAAAAAAGGCAACTGGGCCCGGATGTACTCGCGCCGGCTTGAGGATGTGACCGGGGCACTGCCGGATGTGATAGGGCAGTTGCTTGGTGCAACGGATCATGATGTGATCATTGACGGTGAAGTGATCGCGATCAAAGACGGGAAACCGATGCCCTTCCAGTCAGTACTCCGCCGCTTCCGGCGCCGCCATGATGTGGCAGAGGCTACAGAAGCCATCGAGCTGGTACCCAATATCTTTGATATCCTCTGGCTTGATGGCGAGACCTTAATTGATCTCCCGCTTACGGAACGGAGGAAAAAACTCGAGAGCATCTTAAAAATGTTCATTGCCCCGCAGGTGGTGAGCAGCGATCCCGTTGCAATCGAGAAGACCTATACCGATGCCCTGGCTGCCGGCCACGAAGGGATCATGATCAAGGTGCCAACCTCCCCCTATTCACCGGGCCAGCGGGGGAAGAACTGGATCAAGATCAAGCCCGAGGTGGACACGCTCGACCTCGCGGTGATCGGGGCCGAGTGGGGCGAAGGCAAAAGGGCACATGCCTTTGGTTCGTTCCTGGTCGCGTGCCAGCATGAAGGAAAACTCATTCCGTTAAGCAGGGTTGCCACCGGCTTTTCTGATGAGCAACTTGCCGAAGTCTATGGGCTGCTCAAGGACACGGTTATAACAAAAAGTGGAAAGGAAGTGACGTTCGAGCCGTTGCTTGTCTTTGAAGTGGGGTACGCAGAGCTGCAGGCCAGTACCAATTACGATGGCGGGTTTGCCCTGCGGTTCCCCCGGTTTATCCGGCTCCGCGATGACAAGGATCTCACCGATATCGAGACCCTCGACAGTATCCGGGACAGGTATAAACGGCAGGCAAATTCCGCACAAGCATACAAGGCCTAAAAGAGTGTCCGCTGTGTTTTTAATTCCGGGATGAGCGTGCTGTGCCCGAGCCATGATCCGAAACCGAGCCGGGCCGAAACTTCGGCAGCCGCCATGTCAAGCGACGGGCAGACCACGGAGGGGGCCTTCATTGCTTTCCGGGTGGCCTCCCGGATCACCCAGGTGCCAAGCGGTGCCCAGTAGTCACTCGAGACATTGCGTATGATGATGACCCGGGCGCAGCGCCGTACGCTTTTGAGATATTCACATGCAGCAAGCCGCGACGAATAGTACGCCCCGGAGATAGGCGAGTAGCCTTTCTTGGTCAGACCCTCCCGGTCCTGCACGATCACCGCTTCATCGCCCGCCCAGAGCGTTTGCTTCCCCCAGATCTCAATCATCTCGTACTTCCAGTCGCCCGGTACAAGGATGCAGAGGATCCGGTTGCCGTAGATCTCACCGTCAAAAAGGCGAATCTCTTCAAGGGGGGGATACCGGGCTATCTCTCGTTTCATCTGGATGGACAGGGTATCGTCAACTGCGGTGATCGCCCAGCGGGTGGGTACGAACTTCCGGCGTTTGCCCAGCAGACCAGCGGTCATCAGTTTTGTTATCTGGTAGACATCGATATCCGAGTCCATCAGCGCAACGCAGGCATCCGTTGCCGCAATATCTGTATCGGACGTGACCCGGTCAACCGCCCGCTCCACCCGGGCACTGCCGATCACATCCATATGTTTCACCGCGCCGGTCAGACCAACCGGGGCAACGGTGCCATCGAAGTTCATGCTGAATGCCACAGGTTTGGTAAACAAAACATCGACATCAAGCGGGATGGTGGAGAGGGCAATCTCCTGGAGGTTCCCGGCAACGGCATGCAGTCCCGAACTGCCCCGGATAGTGCGGGCACGGATACCTACGATATCCTCCATCCCGAGGTTCTGCCGGATCCATTCAGGCGGATTGTCGGAATCATTGATCAGAAGGGGGCCACCCTGCACATCGGGATACCCGTAACTGCCGATAAAGACCGAGGGGGAACTGCCCTGGTAATCCATGCTCGGTTTGACCGAACTTTGGGCATGGAAGCGGCTCATGATCGGACAACGGGGAAGACCGCACAAGCCTTTTCCCTTGCACTCAGCGCACCGCATCATATGCCCCACTTCCGGTCAATCAAAAATAACACATACTCTCCATCAGGATAGGGATTTTCATTCACCGGTTATATCGTCAGGGTCTTTACAACCCGGGCTTCCGGTTCGGCAAATGAGACCCGCCAGCCCACATCATAACGGGAACCACACTCCGGGCAGATCAGGATCACCCGGTAGACTTCCCGGGTGGATTTGACCGGATTGTCTTTAGCAGCATTTGCATTGAGAAACGATGTGTGAAACCCGCGATTATAGTTGCAGCTCGGGCAGACATGGAGTTCATCTTCAACCGTAAGAAGGGTAATTTCACCAGGGGCCGGCATAAGATCTTACCAGTGCATTATGATCAGAACCAGATAGTATTATTGCATGCGGTTCGCGACTGCCACAATGATAGCAGCAGCATTTTTCCTGCCATTGATGGTGGCATGAATCTCACGGAAGGGCCGGGGGGTCAGTGCAACGGTCTCAAGAATTTTCTGCTCCAGGGTCTCCTGGGTGACGAGCCGTCCGTCAATCTGGGTGCCAGCCCCAAGGTCTACGATCTTTTTGGCATTGTTCTGCTGCTCGGGGTGGCCAGGGTCCATGATAATAAGAACGGGTTTTTCAAAGAGCAGGGCTTCGTGCAGCGTGGTCAGGCCACCATGCACAATCGCTATCCGGGCCCGGGCAAGATGCTCGTAAATATTGGGGACATAGCCATGCGAGATGAAATTTCCTGAAGAGGCCGGAAGATTTTCACCCGTGTAAAAAACATCGAAGCACAGGTCTTTTCGTTCGTCGGCAATGGTCTTGAGCATCAGGTACATGGGGAGTTTGTACGGCTCTCCCCCAAAACTGGCAAAGATGGTCCGCTTATCGTACGTGTACCGGGCGGGATCGAAGTCGTAAAACGGCCCGGTAAAGGAGTACCGCCCCTCTTCGCCTTTCGGAACCTCAATATTGTATTCGCTGACCGTGTCGGGTGCCGGGTAGTCAGGGATGATCACCTGATCAGCAAGACGGATGTATCGCTGTATCGAGAAATTGAGGAACTTCCAGACCAGATTTGTTGACTGGTCGGGACCATTGAAATGGTTCTGGTTGGTGATGAAGACCAGGGGGACCTGTTGCAACCGTGCAGCAAGGACTCCCCCGTACATGGTGTCGCACACCACGCAGTCAAACTTGTGCTCCCGGATGAGCGTCCTGATACTGAGGACCGACCGGAGCATGTCGAGCACAATCCATTTCGAGTACCAGAGCGTCTTTTTGAGACTAAAAAATCCATTTTCCCCTTCGAGGCAGACTTCGCGGGGGGTCATATGGACGTGAGTGCACCCGTGCTGTTGCATGAAATCATAGGATTTGCCATACCCGGCAAAGTGGACGATGTGTCCCTGCTGCTGCATGTAATGCCCGAGATGGAGGCAGCGGGATGCATGCCCGAGTCCTTCACCGCAGACGACAAAGAGGATCTTCATGAAAAATTCCGGATACTTTTTTTTACGTATGATGCGATTACAGGTTCCTTCATATCCCGTTTAAGGAAATCCCCCGCCGATATCACAGGTTACGATTACTAGGAGGATATAGCAGTTTTATGAATGTAGTTTTGGAAGTCCGGTCATTAAAAATGATTGACCGGGACAATGATCGCCAAACCATTGCCGGGAGTGGCAGGAGATTCCCACGGTCCTGCCTACCTGTGAAGAGATCCCGTTGGATTGTAACTGTGAAAATCCCAGGATGCTGAACGCTGTCTGGCTAACAATTAAAGAAAATAAAAGATGGGCCCGCTGAGATTCGAACTCAGGACCTCCGCCATGTCAAGGCGACGTCATAGCCAACTAGACCACGAGCCCTCGTAATTCTGATACCCCATAACATCTGTGCTAGTATTATTAAAAATTAGTGTACGAAATGGGTGAAATCGTACCAGGTACGGGTGCCCGGGAACATTAATACGCATACCCACCCACCATTAAAAACGGTGATTGTATGACCGAAAGTACTGAGACCAAACAACAACTCTTCACATTCGATCAGGATGCAAGCCGCATGGAACTGCTCATCCGCATCCTCTACTGGATCCTCATTGGGATTGTTCTCTGGGTGTATGGTATGATCGCGTTCATCTGCCTGTTCATCCAGTGGTTCCACATCCTTATTCTTGGCAGCAGGAACGAATGGCTCTCGAACTTTGCCAGAGGGTATCTCGAATACCTGGTTGCCGTCATGGGGTATACGTACATCATGACCGACAAGCGCCCGGATATCTTCCCGGTCACGGTCAGGATATACGAAGAATCCGACAGAGCCTGACCGGAACCGGTCATCCTTTTTTTTACACAGATACGAAAATGGATGATTGTCCATCTGGGTATTTTTCAGGGACATTTGTTCAGGTCCACCCCATCGGGTCCCGCGACCCTAAATCGAGTCTCCCGGCCTTCCCCGGGTTTAACGTTTTTAACCAAGTAAAGGCAATAACAGATTCGTGGGAATACTCGCTTCAATTGCTGCCTTCTTCTCAAAGATTTTCGGGAAAGGAAAACCTCCGGTCTATGAAAATTGTTCCTTTTGTAAGGAGCGGGTGTACCTGCCGTTTCATTGCGAGTACTGTGGCCGGTATTTCTGCGGTAAACACCGTCTTCCCTGCGAACATGACTGTAAAAATATCAGCAGGTGGAAACAGACATCGTCATCGGAAGGGACAACCGTGGAAAGTAAAGCGGGGAGCCTGTTTGTAAGAAAATAGCGGGGGAACAGGAGATTTCCCAAAGATTCCAAACGACATACTGAAAAAAAGGTTCTTTCCTTTACTCAGGCAGACAGAGGGAGCATTGCCTGCACTTCAAAGTTGATATATTCCGGTTTTGGTCACATACATACCATCCGGCCATGCATTGATTATTAAACCTCCCTCATCCCATCACTGAGTAACGTGGGCGATTGCTGTCCCGTATGAAAGGATGCCAATGCATCACTCCATGAGAACTCCGGAGACAGAACTATGGATGTAATACTCGCTCTCGTGTGCCTGGGGCTGCTGGCAGAAAAAATCCGCAGCAACGGGTACCAGAGGTTCATGCGAGATACTGCCTCGTTACCGGAAGCGGGGAACACTCTTCCGGAAGTAACCGGAGATCTCAACCTCCATACCCTTCGGATAGCGGCCACGGCCCGTTCGGCCGGCAGGACGTTGAAGGAACTCGATACAGAGACAAAGCACCGGGTCAGGATTCTGGCAGTCCGGCGGGGAACTGCAACCATCACAACCCTTCTGCCGGAACTGGTGCTCCAGGCCGATGACTTCCTGGTCCTGCATGCCACCGCCCCGAACCTGTTGAAGTTCCAGCCCATGGTTACGGACAACTGATCCCCATTGTTGATCCCCTTTCCAGCCCACAAATCCCATTCAGGTTTCATTTTCTTGGAGCAGTTCACTCATCCCCGGCTCTATTGACAGGGAACAGAGACACGATTCTAATCAGGATAATTGGTAGGGGTCAGACCGGATCCATCCGGCCAGTAATACCAGAATGATTCTTCAAAAAACTCGAAGACTGAATTCTGGACGATGTCAAGGGGAGTGGGGGGAGGGCAATTAATAATTCCGGACGTGCTCTTCTCACCCAATCTTATTCGTGGGAGTGAAAGGTCTGCTTCCGGGTCCGGTGCAGATATATCATAGACTACCTGTCCGGGTTCCAGGTATTGCCGGGGGGCAATCCAAAGTGTTTGCGAAGATATTTTTTCGACCTGACCATCGCGGGTGGAGACCGTATAGAGTCGGCCCGCCGAAATATTTTGAGACGTGTCACCGGAAGGAATACCGGCCTGATAGTTGGTCACATCCTCGATCACCGGATATGGTCCAATAAACCGGCCCCTGATGAAATCTGCACGCACATGCCCTGCCATAATGAGGGTGGGTTTGACGATCAACTGCTGATCGATATCTCTTCCCAGATGAGAAAGAACCCCATTTTGGGTATCCCCTCCAAAAAATAGGGCAAACCAACCTTTCGGGTTTACTGGCAAAT
>JBAXDE010000097.1:0-7233 GCA_037141115.1 Methanomicrobiales archaeon
ATTAGAGATCAGGGCGTTTTCGATTTTACAGTAAATTGTTTACACTATCTTTTTTTTTTAAAAATTTAGCATTTTTAGATCCTATTTTATCTGAAAAGTGGGTGGAACTGTATTGCCACCGCAATAAAAAACCGAAATACTTAATATGGGGTGGAAAGCAATCGCTTATTAGCGAACAGATTTTAAACAAAATTTGTTTGAGATCAATATTCGCTCAAACAGCCCCTATCGTGTTTCACTCAGGGCAATTGATTATTATAACGGAGTAAAATTATGAATCTTAGACAGCCAAATGCGAATGAAGCAACCGGGACAGTAAACCGCTCACGGGATGTTGCTCCGTGCTCCGGAATCTGTACCCGTTGTATTGACGGTTGCAAAGGCAGCTGCGAGATCTGGTTAGCATCTTTCCGCGGCAGGGAAGTTCTCTATCCCGGTCCGTTCGGTGAGATCACTGCAGGCGCAGATAAGAACTACCCGATTGACTATTCCCACCTTAACATACAGGGATACGCAGTTGGCGCACGGGGTCTTCCCGAAGGAACTGAGATTGGTCCGGATTCAGCGGTTTTCTCCTCCGTTAATACCGAGTCCGAGTATGGGTGGGATAATAAAGTTAAATTGAAGGTCCCGATCTTTACCGGTGCCCTTGGTTCAACTGAGATTGCACGGGCAAACTGGGAACACTTTGCTGTTGGTGCGGCAATCTCCGGTATCACGCTGGTGTGTGGAGAGAATGTCTGTGGTATTGACCCGGGTTTAAAACTTGACGCACAAAAGAAAGTCAAGGAATCACCCGAGATGGATCGCCGTATTAATACTTACAAGAAATTCCACGACAAGTATGGTGAGATCCTCGTCCAGATGAATGTCGAAGACACCCGTCTTGGCGTTGCCGAGTATGTTGCCAGCAAGCACAACCTCGACACCATTGAACTCAAGTGGGGACAGGGCGCAAAGTGCATCGGTGGCGAGATCAAGGTCAAGACCCTTGAGCGAGCTATCGAGCTCAAGAAACGCGGATATATTGTTCTTCCTGACCCGACCATAAAAGAGAACCAGGCCGCTTTCAAGGCTGGTGCTATCAAGGAATTCGAGCGTCACTCACGTCTTGGTTTTGTTACCAAGGAAGGTTTCCTCGAAGAGATTGACCGCCTCCGCGATATCGGTTTCAAGCGTGTCACCTTAAAGACCGGTGCTTACTCCATGGTCGAGCTCGCAATGGCCCTCCGGTACAGTTCGGAAGCCAAGATTGACCTCCTGACAATTGATGGTGCACCCGGTGGAACCGGTATGAGCCCCTGGCCAATGATGAACGAATGGGGTATCCCGACGTTCTACCTGCAGGCACTCACCTACGAGTTTGCACAAAAACTCGAGAAGAAGGGTTACCGTGTACCTGACCTCGCCATGGCCGGTGGATTCTCCGATGAGCCCGGTGTCTTTAAGGCGCTTGCAATGGGCAGCCCGTACTTCAAGGCAGTCTGCATGGGCCGCGGTCTCATGATCCCCGGCATGGTCGGCAAGAACATTGAGAAGTGGCTCAAAGAAGGCGACTTACCCAAGTCAGTCTCCAAATACGGCAGCACTGCACAGGAAATCTTTGTCTGCTATGAAGAGCTCAAGGAGAAATATGGGTCCCGCATGAAGGAGATCCCCATGGGTGCAGTCGGTATCTACACCTACTCCTCGAAATTCCGTACCGGACTCCAGCAGCTCATGGCAGGCAGCAGGAATTTCAACCTCACCACCATCACCCGCGATGACCTGATGGCACTGACTGAGGAAGCAGCAGGTGTCTCGGGCATCGAGTACGTCATGTCTGCACGCTATGACGAGGCAATGGGCCAGTTGCTCGACTGAGTTAACTGAACCCTTCGTTAACGTCTGCACCGGGAATTATTCCCGGCATTTTTTTTGTTAAAATATTGTCCAGAATAGTTTGGTGCAAAACCAATATTCAGGTTTCAATTTATGATTAATAAAATTGGATTTTCTAGCTGATGAATCCTGAATTCATCTGCATTTATCAGAGCAATTATTCTTTTATCGAAAAAGTATCCAGCACCTGGAGGGTAATTCTGGTACCGAGCGAAGGCTGAATCGCTTCTAACCAGAGAAAGAATCCCACTTTTGGCGGAGTCGGGCGTTCGAATTTGAAGTGACCGTCTTTTGCCTGTATCATTTTGTGGTACTCTTTCTTCTGCTTTGATCGCAGGTAGATGATCAGCTCAAACCCGGGAAGATCGGTAGCAATGATCGCTTTTGAATAATATTTTGAAAAATCTGCAAACTCGATCTTCTTTCCTTTCACCGACAATCCATAGGAATCGCAGAGAGCTTTTATTGCCGGGGGAAATAAGCCGCCATACAGGACTTTTTTGACAATTTGTCCGGTCTGGCTCGTTAACTCCATGTTTTTCTTCCCACTCGTTTTTGTGATCTCTGTAAACAACTGGGTGCGCACTTCATCATGATACCGTTTGTAATCAAACGGGTTTTTTGTCGGAATGTCCGTTGCCCGTATCAGTTTAGGATGATTATCAGGATTGTTATAGAGAATGCGGGGGCGGTAATGTTTTACCAGAGATTTGATCTGCTCGCATGAACTGGTGTTGATGATCGCATTCGTCTTGTCTTTTGCCAGTCGTTTAACTACGGAATAGTTGGAGAGATCAAATGAGGAGACTAACAGGAAGGGGGTTGTCTTCTGGTTGTAGATATAACCAAGGAGTTTTTTCTTAAATTCAATCTCGGCTTCAAACTCTTTCAAATCCGCCGGGGATGTGACCACTTCGGCAAAGGCAATATGGTTGTCCGAGTCGACAAGGAGCAGGTCAAACTCTGCAAGATCCTGGCCATTACCCCTGACGGTAATGTCTCCATATTTGGAATAAAAAATACCGTTCTGGCCGAGCTGGACATTGTCGTGCTGCTGGGGTGCATCAGCACCTTTCATGGCGAGATATTTTATCCGGTCTGAGTGTTCTGAGATCTCTAAAAACATCTCGTATACGATTGCTTCAAACCAGCGTCCTTCTGCGGTACGCATTGGTTCAATGTCGGGAGAGAATAACTTTTTCCGCTCGACTTTATTCATATGCCGGGTGGCGTTGAGGGCGATTTTGGCATTCGGCTTGAAATTTTTAAAATTGGAATTCAGCCAAGGAATCATAATTGCAGTATTAACTCTCTGCCATTCTACTAAATAACAATCTGCTTTTATCCCCCCTTTTTCCGCATCTTCATTTCCCGGGTGCGGTTACCTGGGAATTGCATTGTATAAACAAGGGCACAAACGGGGGATTTATTGATGGTGTGATAGTTTTTCTGGAAGAGATGGGTGCATTAAAAAATGGATTGGGTGTTATCCTTAAGGTTTTTTTAGGATTCAGTTTCACCAGTGCGGATCTTGATCGATCTCTCTATGGGCAGAATAAAAATTCTCCCATCCCCGATCTTTCCGGTGCGTGCTGAATCGGTAATGGTTGTAATGAGCAGGTCGACATCAGTGTCCCTTACAACCAACTCTATCTGGATCTTGGGGAGGAGATCAACGATCATCTGGCCACCCCGGTATTCCAACGTGATACCTTTCTGTTCACCCCTTCCTTTCACATCGGTGATTGTCATTCCGTTGAATCCTTTCTCCTCAAGAGCTTTTTTTACGAACTCGAATCGTTCCGGTTTAATGATTGCTTTTACCATTTTCATGTTGCATCCTCCTTTCAACACCTTTCTCCGTGCTGGGAGATATCAAGGCCGACATATTCTTCCTCTTCAGTGACACGCAGTCCGATCGTTTTGTCGATGATTACGGCCAGGATGTAAGTGACGACAAACGCGTAAATGAGCGCTGCGAATGCACCTGCTGCGTTAGCAACGAACTGGTGGGTATTGCCTTCAAGCAGGCCGGACGCCCCATTGACTGCCGCTACTGCAAAGATACCGGTAGCGAGTGCCCCCCAGAGTCCCCCCATACCGTGGATTGCCCACGCATCAAGGCTCTCATCGAGACCTTTCCTGAGGCGGAAGAGCAACATTCCGTAGCAGATTATTCCGCCAATTGCCCCGATGATAATTGCTGCCATGGGCGTTACATACCCGGCTCCCGGTGTTATTGCCACAAGTCCTGCCACTGCTCCGCTGACAAACCCCAGCGAACTGGGTTTTCCGTGGATCCAGCTGACCAGGAGCCAGGCCATTGCACCCGCTGCTGCAGCGATGTTCGTAGTGACAAATGCCTGGGCTGCAAGACCATTTGCGCCGAGAGCACTTCCTGCATTAAATCCAAACCAGCCGAACCACAGGAGGGCTGCACCAAGGATCGTCAACGGGATGTTGTTTGGTTCCATGGAATATTTGCCAAAGCCGACACGTTTTCCTATGACCAGTGCCAGAGCAAGCGCTGCAAACCCTGAACTGATGTGAACGACGGTTCCACCGGCAAAGTCAAGTGCACCAAACGTCTGGGCCCATCCTCCGCCCCACACCCAGTGTGCAAGCGGATCATAGACAATTGTTGTCCAGAGGAGGGCAAATACAAGGTAGGCACTGAATTTCACACGCTCTGCTATGCCAGAGGCAACAATTGCCATTGTTACTGTCGCAAAGACCAGCTGGAAAACCATGAACAGTAATCCGGGTATTGCGGTGCTGTAAGAGGAAAGGGGATCCATTCCCACATTGTTAAGTCCCATGTACTGCAGATTGCCGATAAACCCGTTGAGGGAATTGGTCGGATCATTTCCAAATGCCAGTGAGAACCCTATCAGTACCCACTGGATACTCACGAGTGCAAAGGCGACGAACGACAGGGTGATCATGGAGATCAGATTTTTCCTGCGCACGAGCCCGCCATAGAAGAATCCCACTGCCGGCGTCATGAGCATAACGAGCGCCGTTGAAGCGAGAATCCATGCAGTTGCTCCAGAATCTATTGCCATTTTCGTTCACCTTAATTCAAATTTGCTTTGTTACTCTTGGTTCTTAAGTAATTTTCTGAGATTATGGCATGATAAGAAAATCGAATTTTGCCCGATTCCCCTGCCGGATTTTTAAGTCCGGTGGACTGGTCTCTGGCACAATTGTTGATTCTCAATCATGCTTTTTCCGGTACGTGCGATTGGTAGGTTTGTACAATCATTAGAAGGAAGTTGCTTTCCTACGTATTTAAAGTTAATGTTGAGGATCCAAAAAAAAATTAATAGGTAGCCAGGTACCTGTCCAGTTCCCACGGGTGAACAGCAAGCCGGAATGAATCGGTTTCCATCTCTGCGATCCGGGAAAGGTTCTCTACAACATGGTCGCCGAGAGTCTTGCAGATGATATCATCCTTGAGGAGTGCTGCATTTGACTCCGTAAGACTTGCGGGCAGCATATCGATATGAAGTTTCTTTCGTGCCTTGGCATCCATGTGGTAGATATTGGTGTTCGTGCTTTCCGGTGGCATGATCTTATTCTTGATGCCATCAAGTCCGGCTGCAAGCATGCAGGCAAAGGTGAGGTACGGGTTGCACATCGGGTCCGGGCTGCGCAATTCTGCACGGGTGCTGTTGCCCCGGGCTGCAGGAACCCGGACAAGGGCAGAGCGGTTGGCTGCACTCCAGGAAATATAGCAGGGCGCTTCATAGCCGGGAACCAGTCGCTTGTACGAGTTGATGGTTGGGTTTGCCACGCGGGTGATTGCCTTTGCATGTTTCAGGAGGCCCCCTATGTAATACATTGCGGTATCAGAGATCTGGAGTTCTGCATTTGCATCAAAGAATGAATTTTTGCCGTTCTTTGACAGTGAGCCGTGAGTGTGCATACCGCTGCCGTTGATACCCCCAATCGGTTTTGCCATGAACGATGCATGAAGGCCGTACTGGAGTGCAATTGACTTGGTTGCAAATTTGAACGTGATCACACGGTCAGCAGTGGTGAGGACATCGCCATATTTGAAATCAATTTCGTGCTGGCTGTCAGCAACTTCATGGTGGGAAGCCTCAATCTCGAATCCCATGTCACTCAATGCAAGTACAACATCGCGCCGGACATCTTCTGCTGAGTCTGTCGGAGCGAGATCAAAATATGCTCCATGATCTACAAACTCCGTAGTGGGTATGCCGTCATACATCTTGAACAGGAAAAATTCCAGTTCGGGTCCTGTGTTGAAGGTAAAACCCATCTTTGATGCTTCAGCAACTGCCTTACGCAGGACAAAGCGCGGGTCCCCATCAAAGGGCTTGTTGCCGTACGTCTGGACGTCGCATATAAACCGCGCAACCTTTCCTTCCTGGGGTCTCCAGGGAAGAACTGCGTAGGTTGCCAGATCCGGCTTTAAGATCATATCGGATTCTTCGATCCGTGCAAATCCTTCAACAGATGATCCATCGAACCAGATCCCTTCTGTCAGTGCTTTTTCAGCCTGAATGGCGGGGATTGATACGTTTTTTGGCATCCCCTGGATATCCGTGAACTGAAGACGGATGAATTTGACTTTATCCGCTTCAATTTTCTTGAGCATCTTCGTTACGTCTGCTGACATAATGGAAGAAAGGTTCCACCCAATCGTATTTATATCTATTTCACTTACATTATTGAGCGAATGCTCAAAGGAATTTAAAGAAAGGCCCAGTATAATGAATCAATGTTCTCTGTGATAATATGTGTGGTATCATTGGTGTAATTGACAGGCGCCGCCAGCTCATGGATGGCGGGAAGATTAAAGAGTCGCTCGCCATGATGGATGAGCGGGGGAGCGGAGAGGGTGCCGGCTATGTTGCCTATGGGATATACCCGGATTACAAGGACTACTATGCCCTGCATGTATTCTTTGACAATATCCGTGAGAACAAAGTTCCGTTAGACAACCTGCTTGAGAAATGGGGAACGATCGTTCACGATGAACAGATCAAGACATATGAGCAGCCCAAAATCAGGAAAGTCCACACACCCTGGAGATATTTTTTCCGTCCTGACCGCAGCCTGATGCCCAAAAGTACCACCCCCGATGAAGACATAGTCACACATCTGGTCATGAAGGTGAACGCGGAAAAGAACGGTGCCCTGATCTTCTCTTCGGGAAAAAACTTAGGAGTCTTTAAGGCAGCTGGCTGGCCTGAAGATGTGGCAAACTTTTACCGGATTGAAGATTACAAGGGATATCTCTGGCTTGCCCATAACCGGTACCCGACTAATACTTCCGGCTGGTGGGGAGGAGCACACCCGTTCAATCTCTTAAACTGGAGC
>JBAXDE010000098.1:0-7230 GCA_037141115.1 Methanomicrobiales archaeon
GCCACCATCCCACTGGTCAGTGCAGGAAGTACGAGCGACGATAAAGTCCTTGTAACCCGGGCAACGCCTGACCAGGTGAAAATGATCAATGCCCTCTGGGGTTCTGATATTACCATTGGAGAATACATGGAAAAGGTCCACCCTGAACATCTTGTCGGAGTACCGGATGATGTAAAGAAAGAGATGTACCTGCGGAAGATGAACTGGCCTGAAGAGAAAAATATCAACGCTATTTCTTCTATTTCTAACCAAGTGAGGTCCATATTAGCGACGCTGACCGTCACCGGCTATGCGACACCCTTTTCGAATCGGGTCGATTTTACCAGTACTGCAAAATGTTCAGATCCTGCATCGTATATCTACGTGGACTCATTCCTGAAGAATGCAGCGGACACTTCCGTAGGTTCTTGTTCAGCTTCGTCACACGATTATATTAACAAAGTAACGTGTTCAAATATGGTTACCTGGCCGGCTGCCGGCAACTACCATGTACATTCCTGGGGGTACACGATCTCACCAAGTTCTGAGGGTTCTCATCATTCCTCGTCGGTTTATTTCTCAGGATAAACCCCTTTTTTTAAAGACCAAAATTATAAACGGTATCTGGTGAGAAATTATTCCTTATCAAAAGATGGAATACTACGAGGCCCGGGGAACATGAACAAAAAGTATCGCGCCTGTCTGATGAAGAATTTTATTTATTCACGTCAAGATCCCGGTTTATTGTATACTACGATTTGCCACAGTGTGGACTGGCTACCCGTGCTACGGGGACTGAGGGGGTCCCTCCTGTTAGGACTGAGTATAGTTCTCATAGTGTTTTGCCAGCAGGCAGCTGCATTCTCCGGTACTGACACCATCATATATTCCCCGAATATCACCCTGACTGAGGACTCCCCGGAATATACTGAATTTTCAATCGCCTTTGATCTTGATGGCAACCATCTGGTATGGATGAATATCTGGGCCGAAAGAAAAATAGAAAATCGCCAGGAAAAAGATACGATTTATCTCATGTCACTTTTCGATAATGAAACGCAGGTGCTGTCCCAGACACCGGGCAATCATCACACATATCCCTTTCATCCTATCCTTTCACTTTCCCATAACTCCCTCGTCTGGCCGGAGTTCGTGAAAGAGGATATTTTCCTGTATACTCTCTCCACACAGGTCGAAAGTCAAATTACTACCGATGGATCTGTCGATAATCTTGAAGATGAACGGAAAAATGAAAATCCCATTATTGACGATGAACGTGTTGTCTGGGCAAAGAAAAAGCCCTATGGTACAGCCGGGGATTTCGATATTGTCATGATGAATATTTCCACCGGGATTCAGCGCGACATTTGTACCTGGAATGCAGACCAGAACGACCCATATATTTCCGGCTCCCGTATTGTCTGGACGGATGAACGGAATGAGCCCGACGGGGGGGATATTTATCTTTTTGACCTTGACACAAATCAGGAAATGCCGGTATGTACGGATAGTGGATCGCAGAAGTACCCGAAAATTTATAACGATACGATCATTTGGAGGGATTATCGTGATGGAGGCCCTGCCGTCTACCTGTACAATCTCACATCGGGTGCCAAATTACGGATAAGTGATCCATTGTTTGACGCAATGGAACCGTTCCTATCAAATAATTATGTAGCCTGGACCGAATATTCCAAATTAGACCCGCGGGATGAGCGGCAAAGAAGGATCTGCGTGTATAACCTCGCCAAGGGATCCCGGGAGATCCTTCCGGTTTCCACCAAATACCCAATCATTCTCGATCTCGACGGGGACTGTATTCTCTACCGGGAGCCAGACAATAAACCCATGAAAAACGGTTATCTGCATTTGTTCGTGATTAATGATGAGATGCCAACAATGGTTCGTGGGGAGATTTCTCCGGCAATTGCTGAGAATAACCAGACCCTGCCCGTGGTATCGGTTCCTGAGACAACGGTGACACACCTGTCCCCGTTATCAGTAATATCACTCATTATCGTACTGGGATGTGGTATACTGGTATTCCGAAAAATCCGGGAACGGAGATAAGTGGATTCAATCTCATATCAGTACGGTATATGTATCCGGATTGCCAGAGGGTTTTATTCCGCCACATTTTGATATATTTTCGGGATCTTATTTCTGGATATTTTCTCGCAGAACGTTCTGGAAGAATTGTTCAATGGGCAGGAATTACCGGATATTAGCGGGGGAACAGTTGATCGTTTCCCATGATATTGCGGATAACATATTTCAGAAAATCCGAAATTGTTTCTTGAGTTATTATTATTTTTCTTAAAAATAGGCGAAGCATTTTTTTGTCCCGGCGATCGGGATACCTTGTCACACGGGTCCGAGTTGAGGGACGAGCAAAGATTCCGGAGAAACACCAATCTCATTAATCTCAGTACGTCTCTAATTTTTCTTCAGTGAATATTGGATAATCATCAACCAACATTACACTTCAATAAACTAATAAAAAATTAGAGAAGTACTGAATCTGATTAATCCGGACACAGCGCTGACACCACAGATAAAATTCTGTCACAGAGATCGTTTATTACCCTATGTCCAATCGTTGATCGTGGACAGCCAGAGGTTGTCCCGGAAAAAGAAGAAGATCGGGTTCACCTGAGTTAGAACACTAAATGAACCCGGTCCCGCCCGTAGGCATGTGATTATTACCCTCTCCTAATATGAAGATTTTCCCGTGCCTTCGAGCGTAGCATATCGACAAATTGGAGGTTACGAAAACATGAAACATATGAAAATCTGCATTGTTCTGCTCGCATTATTGCTGGCAGCAATGGCGATGGTACCGATGGTAGGTGCACAAACAGTAAACATTACTTCGATAACGCACAGATAATTGAAACCAATTATATCACAAAAGATACTGCGTTGAAGGATGCTAAGGCATCTCTCCTCCAGTTCACTGACAATGCATTGCTTGATAATACATTCATTGGAGCAACGGTCAACCCGGAACCGACAACGATCTACGATATCAACGGGATGAAACTTTTCTATTTGTTCACCATTGTGAATGGAAAAAAGAGTGTCGGTGAAATAAAAATTGCAGCCAGTAAGGTACTGGGTGCCTCATTAATTTCCATAGGCCCGGGTTCCGGCCCCATCAACTACCCAGAATTGAACCGGAACGCCATAGAAATCCTCAGCAAACAAGGAGTTGCAGCCGACTTATCTTCCGCAAGGTTTGTGTGTTATGCGTACCCGAGAATCGGCTTGATGATCAATGTACCTGCTACGGAATCCAGTACGGACAGAACCCTGATAATTGATGCCTATGATTATTCTGTTATTCCACCTTCGGGGCAAACATCATTGTATGGATCACTGTCCTTATCCACAATGACATCTGGGACCGCCCAGTGGAACGCTCAGGCAACGGATTCTGACGGAACAATGACACGTGCTCTCTCTCCAAAGGCTACGGTTAGTAAAACCCTGAGCGGGTTCACGCTGTACCCCCAGCAGGGAACCAACTGGTGCGCCTTTGCATCGGCCCAGATGATCACCCAGTGGTACGGGTACTCGAAAACACAGCAACAGATTGCATCAACTGTTGGTGTCAATCCGGACAACGGTGCAACCGAAGTTCAGATGAGAGATGGATATTACACAAAAACACTTGCTAATGGAGGCCTCGGGAAAAGTGGTTCGTATATCCTACTTGGATCACCCAGTAACCTTTATGATCTTATAAAAACCGAGATTGATGCCAACAGGCCTCTTGTGATAAATATCGGTATTCAGCCCGGGCAGTCAACAAACTACCATGCACGGGCATGTGCAGGATATTCAAGGGACACCGGGAATCTTAACACGTATTTCTATATCTACGATCCTTGGCCGGTCACTTCAGGCAGTCTAACCTGGGAACGATGGCTCGGAAATTCGATGCCGTACACATCTAGTATTTTTGTGAGGAGTTAATTTATTCTCCCTTATTTTTTATACAAGATAGATGGAAAAATGGGCTGACAAAGGGATTCCCCATAACAAGAAGATGGAGGACATATGAAAAATTTGTATCTATTGGCCGCATCCATTGCTTTCCTGTTGACGGTGGTTCCTGCCATTGCCATATCACCCAGCTGGGTGATATACAGCATTCCCGATGAGAATTCATTTCCCGCGGAACATCCTGTAGCGATCTCTTCCGATGGCTCCGTACTTGCAGAACTTCTGGGAAATTCTGTATATTTAATTGATCTGAATGGGACGATACTCTGGAACTATTCCGCCACGGACACACTACGGAATGTCGTGATGTCCGGGGACGGGCAAACAATTGCTGCAGCATCATGGGATAACGAGCTGATCTATTTTGACAGGGACAAGCATCCCAAATGGAGCATGAAGCTCCCGGACAATATCCTGGCGCTCGCAATATCCGGAGACGGGAAATTTTTAGTTTCCGGTGAGGGGGGGACCGGATCTGACTCCAGCGGAAATATAACCTGTATTGGTAGGGATGGCGCAATCCTTTGGAGTTATCCGACACCGGCACCGGTTGTGAGTCTTGTCATGTCTGATGATGGAAAATATGTCGCAGCCGGAGGAAACGGCTATTCACTCTACCAAAATACCCGGGAACCGGATATCTATTTCCTTGACAACACCGGCCGGCAGATCTGGAGTGCGAGAACTCTTGGGGGGAATAGCGTGGCAATGGATCCAGGTGCCCGTTCGATTGCGATTGGAACCAGAGGAAAAAATATCATATCTCTGTATAACCGGGATGGGACCCGTCTTTGGACATATCCAACTCCCTCCGAAGTGACGAGCGTTTCTATATCCCCGGATGGGGAATATGTTTACGCTGCAATCTCTCCATTTGTGTCAAACGGTATGCAGGTACCCCCGGTTGTGCTCAGCATAAACCGGAAGGGATCTCTTGCCTGGACATATCCTGAAAGCAAACGGACACAGGATGACTGGTTCACGGCCCTCCATTCAGCAAAAAACGCTACTGTAATCGCAACAGGGTCCTCAAAAGGGAACATAACCCTGATTGGTGCCGATGGCAAAGCCCTCGAGGAATACCGGACTAATGAACTCATTGAGGATTTTGCCCTTTCCGGTGATGGCAGAATGGTAATAGCCCGGGGGTTGAATTCTTCATATTTCTTCGAGTCCGGAATAAATTCGACGACAGCGATCGAGACAACAGTTCCCACGGTGAGATTTTCCGACAATACTGGATCTGCACAACCAGTGACGGGGACTGCTTCCCCCCGATCTTCACCCTTTTCTGCACTATGTCCATTGGCTGCAACAGGCATGATGATAATTGCTGTTATTTTCAGGAGGGTTTAGATTTCGGTCTTGCGGATTTTTTTTATTTACTTAAAAGTGGAAATATTTTTTCGTCAACCATTTTTCAGAATTGTAATTGCAGCAGTGTTTCATGCAAATTTGTATTTATTTCGGTTGGGTTCACATCTCAAACCCCACCTCCCCACCGCCAATAGACACCTTCATTTTGGGCAGTCCCCCGGATCTCCACAATTCAGGCTCCGGACATTTACTTATCAGCGCTTTTAGGAGATTGGGCGATACCGGAAAGGGCTCAGCTCCTCCGGAACCGTAAGGCCCGCCCCAGTCCCGCAGAAACCCGGGGGCTGGCCTACCTCATGAATGGGGGCAGCCGTGGGCCGGTGAGTGTGGGGCGTTTGGTGATTGGCCGGAACAGGGACGGGCACCGGACCGGGCAGGTACCGGAGATTTTGGGAGAGTGATCTATTGTTAGGAAGGCGAGAGTTTTTCGCGAAGGGAGCAAAGACAAACGGGAAAAATTATAGCAGACCCTTCACCAGCAGTTCCATACGTTCGATAAATTTCCCGGCCTCCTCCACAGATTGCCGGACTTCCTGAACGGTCGGGCGGGCATCCAGGCCGTACTGATCGTCATGCCGCAGTCCCCGCATATGATCGAATTGCAGTACCCACTCATCTTCCAATAATCCCCGTTCCCGGTAGGATTCGAGATAAACTCCGATACAATAATGACTTTTTTCCCGGACACCGTCACGGTATAAAACCGCCCGGGCTGCATGGAAGTATCCCATATAGGCCGCCATAAGTGCTGACCGGAGCGCATCTGCATCACAGTCATAGCCGGCCTCGGTTACCCACTCCCGGGCCTGTGCAAGTGACTGCATCGCCTTATCATTGGATGGAGCAACCTTTCGCAGGAGTCCGCGTTCGTAACATTCATCAAGTCGTGTCAGGGAAATCACCTTCGAGCGTGATCGCTTGTTTTACAAACGACCGGTAAAATGGTTCATCAGAATCTTTCATGCCGGTGATCTTCTCCCGGGTGAGGACCAGGGTATGGACTTCAGTGGAAAGTGCACGCGAGATATCCCGCTCCAGCTCTGCGACCATAATGCCGGTTGGCAGGGTTTTTGTATAAACCCACATATCGATATCGCTTTCTTCCGTGTTTGTCCCTTCTGCCCAGCTCCCGTACAGGCCGATGCCGGAAGCCCATGCCGGTTTTTTTCCCACTGCGGTTATGCGATCAATATTCAGGAGACGTTTTATCGCAACGGTCAGCGGGGAAAATACCAGATGGTACGTGAGGTCTTTCCTTTGCAGGATCCCTTCGCGTTCGAGGAGGGCAAGAAATGGGGACACGAGTCCTTTCGACAACCCGGTCTTTGCGGTGATCTGCTGCACAGTGCAGGTGGGCACGTTGAGGGTGGCATGAAGGAGAGTTATGCGTTCTGTAGTCCGGAAGAGCGCTGATAGATCATGCTGTTCGTTCATGGTTCCTGAACAATAGGTTCACAGTTCATGAACAAAATGTTTGTGATCCGTGAACAATTGTGTTTCCGATCGCGACCCGGGACCTTGGGGGCCCGGACTCTGCTCAACTCACTTCTCCGACGTAGACTTGCGGTAACATAGTGATGGTGAATACCAGGTTTCCCGAATTTGATGCGAAAAATGATGAATTATGATCGAACTTTTTAGAAATATCCGTTTTAATCGCTCTGTTTACCAGATTTCGCTATAAAATGACCCCTGAAAATGTCCCTATTGTAGCCTTTTGGACTGCCGATCGTATGCCCGATGGCCTAAGGTAGGCGAAAAATGAAAAGAACCCCCCTTTTGAGGCTCGGAACGAAGTGCTCCAACGTCGGATGTTTTCGCCAATTCGTTTTTGATCCACTAAACGCGAAAACGCCAATCCAATTT
>JBAXDE010000099.1:0-7029 GCA_037141115.1 Methanomicrobiales archaeon
AAAGAGTACATAAGAATATTTCATCCTCTTCCCATGTCTCTCTTTGATTTTACGAAAAAAAACAGCACAGACGCGTGCCGGGAGATAACGGGCGAATGCCGGCTCCTGCAACTGGCAACGACCCGCGGGGAGCTCGGGCGAAAGATAGCCACCCTTGTCCTCCGGCATTCCCCCACAGATATCCAGCAGATGAAACGAAATTTCGGAAAGAAGGTAGAGGACCTCTCCCCGGAATACCGTGATGAACTCATACAGAAGATCAACGAGCACCTGCTTGGCACCTACCAGGCCATCCGGCTCGGGAACCAGCAAGGGGCATTCGGGGTAATGGATGAACCGGTTACTCCTTTCCAAAAATCGTACTGGGATATGGTGGCCGGACAGTGCTCTTCCAATGACGCCAATCCAAAAATCCGCTTCCTCAATTACCTGCTCGCAGCGTTCTGCATGTTTGTGCAAAACGAGCCGGGCCATGCCATTGGTACCCCGTTTCCGGGTGGCGACACCGTCAAGGTAATCGATGGCATCTATTACTGCCCGGTCCGGGAGAAGACCGGCGATGTGGACTCAGCCATCTGCCTGTTCTGCCCGGCTCTCCAGACCCCGGCTATAGGGTACCTGAAACCTCCGGTGAATGCAAGTCTGCACCAGAAGCAGGAGTTCATCCGGAACTGCCACGACTTCCATAATTTCAACGGGTGAGTTCCCAATCTCAATGGATTCGGCTTTTTTTAATGGAACAGATATCGCATGTACTGAGTTGTTCAAATTGAGGGACGATCCAGCTCCATGATACGATTGCCTCCGCTACCCCCATTGCAATTCAGGAGCCGGATTTTCCTTTTTTCAGCAAGGCACGGTTCTCAAATAATGGCAGAGGGCCTCTTTGATGAGATGGGTTGTCGCATAAATTCAAAGAAAAATTGCAAGAAGATTCTCATATTTCCGGTATGGGCTCAATAATTACCAGAATACAAGTTTTTCTTCGCCAGATCATTCATATCTCCCTAAATGAAAAATTACGTAAATACTGTTATATTTCACCGGTGCACATTCTAGCATTAGCATCACCGTCAATATGATCTCTGCAAGGTGCAGTTTTATGGATACCTCCCCGATACTCTCGCTCGAAGATCCCGCATTGTACATCAACCGTGAACTGGCATGGATCCGGTTCAACCGGCATGTGCTCGATGAAGCTCTCGATCCCTCTCATCCACTTCTGGAACGGGTAAAATTCCTCTCTATTTTTTCCAATAATCTCGATGAATTTTTTATGGTCCGGGTCTCCGGGCTCCAGCGCCAGTATACCAAAGGGGTCCGTAAATTTCCCGCCGATGGAATGACTCCAGCACAGCAGCTCGATGGAATCCAGGATGCTCTTCTACCGGATCTTGCACGGGAATACGACTGCTGGCATGCAGACATCCTACCAAAACTTGCTGAGGCAGGAATCCACATTCATACGTATAATGATCTCGATGAGACGCAGAAAGCGTTGATGCACCGCTTCTTTGTCGAGGAGGTTTACCCGGTCCTCACTCCTCTTGCATTTGACAGTTCGCACCCGTTTCCCTTCATCTCCAATCTCTCGTTAAACTTAGCGATCATTGTCAGGGACCAGAATAAAAAAGAGTTCTTTGCCCGGGTAAAAGTGCCCACCAACCTCTTCTCCCGCCTCATACGCATTCCTGATACGGACGGAAACAGTCGCAAGGACCAGCAGGTTCATTTCGTGTATCTCGAAGATATCATTGCAGCCCATCTCGAAATGCTATTCTGCGGGCTTGCAGTTGTCGCGTCCTATCCCTTCAGGATCACCCGGGATGCTGATCCCGAGATCGAGGTGGATGATGCATCAGACCTGCTCACCACGGTCGAAGAGATCATGGAACAGCGGGCACATGGAAATCCCGTGCGCATCGAAGTCGAGTGCTCCATGGACGACAGTATCTGTCACATGCTCGAGAAGAAACTGGTAGTCACCTCATCCATGATTCACCATGTAGGTCATCCGATTGGTATGGCAGACCTCATGCAGCTTCTCTCCCTGGATCGCCCCGAGCTCAAGGATGCCCCGTTCATCCAGTCACTGCCGGAAGATCTGGGCGAAAGTCGGGATATCTTCTCTGCCATCCGGCAGCACGACATTCTCCTGTACCAGCCCTATGACAGTTTTACTCCGGTTGTCAATTTTATCCGCCAGGCGGCAAAAGATCCTGATGTGCTTGCCATAAAGATCACCTTGTACCGGGTAGGTTCCAACTCCCCCATTGTAAAGGCGCTCATGGAAGCCAGGGAGAATGGAAAAGCTGTAGCTGCCCTCATCGAACTCAAGGCCCGTTTTGATGAAGAGAATAATATCGGCTGGGCCCGGGCTCTTGAACATCAGGGTGTGCACGTGGTTTATGGGGTGGTAGGGCTCAAAGTGCATGCAAAAATCTGCATGGTCGTACGCAGGGAGAAAGATGGTATCCACCGTTACATGCACCTTGGTACTGGGAATTACAATGCCACCACCAGCCGAATCTATACCGATTTCGGTTTTCTTACCTGCGACAAACAGATTGGAGAGGATGTAGCTAATCTCTTCAACTTCCTTACCGGCTATGCCCGGATCGAGAGTTACTTAAAACTCCTTGTAGCCCCGGTCACTCTTCGCAAAGGAATGCTCGCCATGATCGAACGCGAGATTGACAGTCACCGGCAGAATGGAGGAGGGCATCTCATCTTCAAGATGAATGCACTCGTGGATCCGATCTGCATAGCTGCGCTCTACCGGGCATCCCAGGCAGGTGTGAAAATCGACCTCCAGGTGCGGGGGATCTGCTGCCTCCGGCCAAAAATCCCCGGTATCAGTGAGAATATTGAAGTGACCACCATTGTCGGCAGGTTCTTAGAACATGCCCGTATCTACTATTTCCACAATGGCGGTAACGATGAGATATACCTGGGAAGTGCTGACCTCATGCCCCGGAACCTTGACCGGCGCGTTGAAGTGCTCTTCCCGGTCCAGAACAGTGAAATACGGAATGTGATCCTTTCCAAAATACTTCCTGTCCAGCTCACCGATACCTGCAAACTGAGAGTCCTGCAGACTGACGGAACCTATTTCCGGAGAACCCCTTTGGAAGGGTCAAAACCTCTCAATGCCCAGTCATGGTTTTTGAAACACAGTGGTTGCTGGTATCATGAGCTCCGTTAAAACGCCCATATCCGGGACTAAAGAGATGCAGGAACCTGTCAGGGCTGCCTGCTATTTTGCAAACCAGCGACTCCTCCCGCTCCTGGAAGCTTTTGCCAAAGAGATTGACGGGGTCCGGGCGGCAGAAGATATCGAATATATTCACCGTATGCGGGTGGCCTCCCGTCGTCTTCGGGCAGCACTTCCTCTTTTTTCCTCCTGTTTTCCCCAGAAAAACTATAACCGGTGGTCAGAAGAACTCAGGGAGATCACCCGGGCACTGGGCGAGGCCAGGGACACGGATGTCCAGATCGCTTATCTCACCAAATACCAGAAACGTTCTGAAAAAGCAGCAAAGGCAAAAAAAGCGGTTGTGCCGGAAGATGCCCCCACTACACCTGCGGTGAGATATCTCATCTCTAATCTTCAGAAACGTCGCGGCGTTCTCCAGGCTGAGATCATATCAGCTCTTGACAACCTGGAAAAAAGTCGTGTGGTTGGTGGGATGCGGGAGGCATTTGCCAAACCACTTCCCCGGTTACGGGGTGTGCAGAAACAGTCCTTTGCGTACGGCATATCTTCCGTATCTTCATTGAGGATTGAAGAACGGTTATGCACCCTCCTCGCATTCGAACCCTGGGTTTCCCATGCCCAGGCAGTGGCAGAACATCATGCCACGCGGATCGCGGCAAAAAAACTCCGGTACACGCTCGAAGTCTATGCCCCTGTCTACCGTCTCAACTTGAAAAAACCGATTGCACGGGTCAAGGCTGTACAGGAAATATTAGGTGACCTGCATGACTGTGATGTCTGGATAGATACCATCACCCGCCTGCTCCTGCATGAACGCTCATTACTCCGCAGTGAAAATGAAGAAAAACGTCCCGATACCACTACCTTGTCAAGCCTGAAGATCTTCCTGGCAGAGCGGGAGAAGGAACGGCAGCAGTTGTACCGGCATTTCGTACGATACTGGGCATCGCTGAAACGTGAACAGATCTGGGGAGCACTCCGGGCAACGCTTGACTCCGGCAGGAAGATAACCTTCCGGCCGCTCATACCGGTGCCGGAGCAGGAAATACGAACTGCTGTCAGCATCATAGCCGGAGAATTTCCTGCCGGAGAGAAGCACAGCCTTCAGGTTACAAAACTGGCCCTCATGCTGTTCGACAGCCTGCAGCCATTCCACAAGATGGGCAGCCGGGACCGTTTCTTACTGGAGTGTGCAGGGATGCTGCATTATATTGGGTGTAAAGGAGGACGCAGGGATCATAACAAGCGCAGTGCAGCCATGATCATTGCCGAAGAACGTCTCCCTCTTGATCTGTCCGAACGCGGAATTATTGCCCTGGCAGCCTTTGCTCACCGGGGTTCTGAACTCCCCGCTTCGCAGCCATTCTATTACCTCCTTTCCCCGGAATGCCAGGAAAAAACCCTGCGGATCACCAGCTTACTTCGCATAGCAGACGGGCTGGATTTCCTGCACCTGGGAACCGTACAGGAAGTCCATTGTGTTATTGATGAGGAGATATCCTGCGATCTGATTGCATCCGGAGATATCTCCATAGAAAAAGAGCGTGCCCGTTTGAAATCAGCTCTTTTCGGTGAGACCTTTGGCAGGAACCTGGTGATCCGGTGAAGAAGAAACAACCTGGCCTTGACGGTCGTGTAGTTGCGTTCATCGATATTGGCACCAATTCGATACGCTTGTTGGTGGTCCGTCTCAACCCGAATCATTCCTACACGATCCTGACCCGCCAGAAACAACAGGTGCGCCTGGGGGAAGGGGAATTTGAAGAAGAGGAGATCTTACCTGAAGCCGTTGAGCGGGCTGTTATTGTCTGTAAAACATTCACCGATCTCGCCCGTACGTTCAAAACCGAAGAGTTTGTTGCTGTCGCCACTTCCGCCATGCGTGAGGCAGGAAACCAGCAGGAGATCCTCCACCGGTTGCGACAGGAAGCCCAGCTCGATATCCGGGTGATATCCGGCCAGGAAGAAGCCCGGTTGATCTATCTTGGCGTCTCAAGTGGTATGCACCTTGAAGGAAAACAGGCATTTTTCATTGATATTGGTGGCGGGAGTACCGAGATTGCCGTGGGTGACGAGCGGGATTACCGGTTTCTTGAGAGTTTTAAACTGGGTTCAATACGCCTTTCAAATCTTTATATCCCGCGAACGGAGACCGGACCTATCACTCCGGAACGTTATAAAAAGATCCAGCAGCATATCAAAAACAGTATCATCCAGTCGATAAAAAAGATACGGAAACTCCATCTGGATTGTGCGGTAGCCAGTTCCGGCACAGCTATGAATCTTGCAGAGATTGCACAAAAAGCCCTGCACCCGAATGAGAATTCCGAACATATCCTTACCTACCGTGACTTGAAAAAAGCAATTGGCATTATCTGTTCTTTGCCTCTCGAACAGCGGCGAAAAATTCCGGGTATCAATCCCGAGCGGGCGGATATCATTGTGCCCGGAGCTGCCATTCTTGATACGTTCATGCAGGAGCTGTCCTTAGATTCGATAACCGTGACCGGCAGGGGACTCCAGGATGGTCTGCTGGTTGATTATCTCTCCCGTATGGATGAATTCCCGCTCCTTGGTGAATTATCACCCCGACAGCGCAGCGTGCTCCAGCTGGGGCGATCCTGTGGCATCAACGAGGTACATGCCCGTACGGTAACTGCCCTTGTCCTGGCCATGTTCGACAGTGCAAAGCAACAAAAACTGCATTCATTTTCGGATGCGGAACGCGAGCTCCTGGAATTCGCTACCTTCCTCCATGACATCGGCTCATTCATTTCGTATAACAACCACCAGGCACATTCCTATTACATAATAAAAAATTCGGAACTGCTGGGCTTTGATCAAAGGGAGGTGAACTTTATGGCCAACCTAGCCCGGTTTCACCGCAAAAAGAGCCCACGGAAGAGAGATCCTGATATCCTGGAACTCGATCCGCATGAACGCGAGGCCCTGAGGATGCTCGCTACATTTATCCGGCTGGGGGAGAGTCTTGACCGGAGTCATGCAGCCTTGATCCAGCACGTCCGGTTCACGTCATCAGAAGAAGATGAAGTCCGTCTGGAAATTGTTGCCCGCGGTGACTGCCAGCTCGAGATCTGGGGCATTGAGAGCGAGAGAAAGGCCTTTGAAAAAGTGTTTGGTAAAAAGATAATCTTTGAGATCCTTTAAAAAAGGTAAATCTCCGGAAAAAACAGGTTTTTTGAATCTCCGTCTGATTAACAAGATTATGAAGATGTGCCTAATGCGCTAATGACCGCATCCTTAATAGCCGGGGGGAGATTGAGTCCGTCCAAAATGGAGGGAAGTATGCTGAGTATAGTTTTTTTCCCTTCGGGAGTACCGATGAATCCCTTGAGCATTGCAATACCTTCAGGGGATGCGAGATATTTCTTTGCTGCTTCCTGTCCTTCGGGAGTTGAAAGGTAACTTCCAACTGCCCCGCCCATACTACCAAGACTTCCAAAATTCATGTACATTCACTTCACAGTCATTTGACCCAGACATGTTACTTTCAAATCCAGTTAAATATGGTGGTGATACGAAAAACGATTGAAAAATTTTCCGTCTTAAAAAAAAGTATTATGTGCCAATGAGCATCTGTACTTCGGCATCGACATCATTACCCGACATCTCAACCCGGTAATTACCCTGTTTACGAACCATGAATTTATAGTTTGTAAGATCCGGGTAGTCCTTCCAAAAACCCTGCTGGTCAACGATTGAGCCGGTTTCAGCATCGAACACTTTTACCTCAAACCATGCATAGGGGCTGGTCTCGGTAGTAGTTTCATACTGTTCATTATTCGTACCGA
>JBAXDE010000100.1:0-7012 GCA_037141115.1 Methanomicrobiales archaeon
AGTGTATATATTTACTAAAATATCGATCTTTCCCTTAGTTTTGGAGGGGATACATGATGCAGGGGAAAAATATGTTCGACATTTTACCCGGACAATAAGCACCAAAATTACGAATTGATTCATATTTTATAACTCCTTTTGCAATATCCTGATACGGTTATCTCTCTGCGCGATGTACTGTTCTGCTCTGACAGGGATTAAAAAAATTGCAATCTTTGATGTTCTCTTCAATCTCCTGTCAGCTCTGGGAGTTGTAAACCGTATGAACGAAAATCTGAAAGTAAAGGCCAGCAAAGCCGTTGATGATGTACGCGTGACTGCACATGCAGTATATGATGATGCAACAGTCACCGCAAATAATACCCTTAAATATGCTGGAGCAGAAGCACAGAAAGTATCGGATGATGTACAAATCGGTCTTCATAAAGCCGTTTCTGATGCCAAAATCGCAGTACATAAAGCCGGATCAGAATTGAAGAAGAAGTAATCGTGAAGTGAAAAATGGCTCGTAATACTCTTCATTGTAGTTGCCATAACCGTGTTCAGAGTGTAACGGGATCTTTGAGGGAAGGAAAATAACACGGGATCCTGCAGGATCACGCAGAAAAAAGTGCATCCCCCTTATAGGGGGATCCGTTTTTGCGTGCATGGATTGATTTCACATACCGGACGTTGGTGATGGGACTCCGGGTGGCAATTCCCCCGGATGCAGATCGGTATCCTGGCCGGTGTCTCGTTCATGGGATTTGCAGGGATCAGCATCAGACCGGTGCTCATCGCACGTGCTGTAAGAAACCAAAATGCCAGAAGATGTGGTACACAACCCGGAATCTGTCCTGAACTGATTTTTAATACGATCGGTCCTTTCCCCCCTTCCCCAATCGCTTCTCTTATCTCCCTTCCCGTGCAACCAGTGTGTATGATGCACATGCACGAGCCGCCGGTAAAAAAGGCAATATTCTGGTGTGAGCAGTGCAATGTACCGCTCGTAGCAAAGAGCTGTGCGTGCGATGCCGAGGGAAAGAAGATAGAACTCCTCCAGCCGTACGATGTCCGCCCGGCCCTTGCCGGAGATATGGCGCTGGTCAAAAGACTGGTGCAGGAGCGGTTCGGCAATGTCCCGCTCGCAAAGATCCTTCTCTTCAACAAGACCGGCGGGGTAGACCGGGCCGACCTGGTGATAATGCATGGCGAACGGCTCGGCTGGCTCACCTTCGATCCGGTATCCCGGAAATTCAGCCTGGACCTCTCGCCCGAAGCCCTCCAGTTCATCCTCCCGCATGCAACGCAGGGAATCATCGATCTCGATACCCACACGAATGTCCGGCAGGAGCAGGGACGTGTCGGGGGCAAACGGATCGCACTCAAGCTCCCCGTGCCAGAGGGAACGGTCATTGTAAAATACAAAAACAAGTTCGGCACCGGCATGGTAAAGGAAGGGTCCATCAAGGTCAAGGAGCTCATCAGCGTCACACCCCGGACCCCGAAAAATCCCGGATGGGATGTGGCTGTCGAGAAGAACAAGTTCCACTTAAAGAACCTTGAACGCCACGCCATCCGGGCCATCAAGCAGCACATTACAGATCGCCCGACTGCCAATATCTCGTTCTCCGGGGGAAAGGACAGCACCGCTGTCCTCACGATTGCCCGGAAAGCCGGTGTCACCAAAGCGTTCTTCATCGATACCGGTCTTGAATTTCCCGAGACGATCGCATTTGTCGAATCGCAGGATGTAGAGATCATCCGGAGAGCCGGCGACTTCTGGCAGGCTGCCGAAAAAGCCGGGCCTCCGGGCAAGGACAACCGCTGGTGCTGCAAACTCCAGAAACTCCACCCGCTCAAACTCTACCTGGCGGATGTGGGCCCCTGCGTAACAGTGCAGGGCAACCGCTGGTATGAGTCGTGGAACCGGGCGGGACTGGACGAGACGAGCCAGAACCCGGCCAACCCGCTCCAGCTCAACATCTCGCCGATCCGGCACTGGCGGGCGCTGGAGGTCTTCCTCTACCTCTGGTGGCAGAAGGTAGCAATCAACCCCCTCTACGACAAGGGTCTCGAACGCATCGGGTGTTATCTCTGTCCCGCTATGCTCGAGAGCGAGTACGAGGAGCTCCGCACGCTTCAGCCGGCCTATGCCCAGCGCTGGGATGCATTCCTTGAACGATGGGCGGCAAAGAAAGGTCTTCCCGAAGCATTCTTCCGCTGGGGACTCTGGCGGTGGAGGGAGCTGCCCCCCAAGATGCGGGAACTCTGCTCGCTCAAAAAAGTCCCGTACAATGAGGATCACACTCTCAGGGCCGGTCCGGCCCGGGCACCCCCTCAGGTTACCGCCCCGGCAAAGGAAATAAAAGAGATCAATGACGTAAAACCAGTAACGGATGTAAAACCCTTCACTGATGTAAACCCGGTAACGGATGCAAAGGAATTTGAGGCAGTTGAAACAATCCGGGAAGAAAAAATAATGGAACCTTCAGGTAGTGCACAAACAATTGCGGGATACTCCGTATCCGCGATACGCAAGGATTTCCCGATCCTGGGAGATCTCATCTACTTTGATAATGCTGCAACGAGTTTCTCGCCAGAACCCGTTATTGAATCCATGGTGGAGTTCGAGCACAACTACCGGGCGAACGTTGGCAGGGGCGTGCACCGCCTCACCCAGATCGCCAGCCAGCGTTACTGGCATGCCCACGAGATGGTGGCTGAGTTCATCGGCGGGAAGAACGGCACCTGCGTCTTTACCAAAAACACCACCGAATCTCTCAACATGGTTGCCCACGGTCTTTCGTGGGGACCCGGGGATCGTGTCATCACCACCATTCTCGAGCATCACTCCAATCTTCTCCCGTGGCGGGCCCTGAATGACCGTGGCGTTGAGGTCGATATTATCGGTCTTGGTGCGGATTACTCGCTCGATCTCGATGCCCTGGAAAAGGCCATCACCCCAAAGACCCGCCTGGTTACCGTCACCCATGCCTCCAATGTGCTCGGAGTAATTACCCCCATTAAAGAGATCGCAAAGTTGTGTCATGATCACGATGTTAAGCTGCTCATCGATGGTGCCCAGACCGTTCCGCACATGCCGGTTGATGTCACACAACTCGGCTGCGATTATTTCGCATTCTCCGGCCACAAGATGTGTGGACCGACCGGCACGGGTGTCCTTTGGATGAAAGAGCCGGATCTTGCACCGTTCATTCTCGGCGGAGGGATGGTCGAGACGGTCACCGGGACCGGGTTTACCCCTGCAGAAGGTTACCAGAAATACGAGGCCGGCACCCCCAATATTGCCGGGGGTATCGGCCTTGGGGTGGCGGCAGGGTATCTTGCAGCCATTGGCATGGAAAAGATCCAGCGCCATGAAGAGATGCTTACCACGCGGCTGATCCGCGGACTTGCACAGAACCCTACGGTCCATCTCTATGCACCAAAACGAACGGACACACGCATCGGTGTCGTATCCTTTACCGTTGACGGGTTCCACCCGCATGAGGTTGCCCAGCAGCTGGACGAAGCAGCCGATATCCTGGTGCGTTCCGGCCATCACTGCTGCCAGCCGCTCATGGAATCCCTTGGCCTTCCGGACGGGACTGTCCGGGCAAGCCTTGCGCTCTATAACACCCCCGAAGAGTGCGATATGCTCATCGCAACGTTAGATGAACTCACGCGGTGACCTGTTGGTTTCCCCCTGGATATCCTTTAATTTAACGGGTGCAGGGATGGTTTGTACCAAAAGAACAGCCACGAACTTTCCATAAAGATCATCATTGACGGAACAACGATAAAAACAACCGGGAATATTTCGAACGGGACTGCGATCCTCATCAGTGACAGCAGCATACCCGCAGATGCACCCGTGCAGATCGTCATCACCAGCACCAGGGGATCCGAGATCGAAATACCAGAATTCACCCCTCCGTCCATCTTCTCCCTCCTTCTGAAATACCTCCTCATGAATCCTCTGAGACGATAAAAATTTGTGTTACTCCGGGTAATTACGGCAGTATTAAAATGCAAAAAAGATGGCATAGTACATTATTATAGCCGCAAAATCCACCCTTACACACAGATTATCCAAGAATCCAAATCCCCCTTACTATCTGGAGCACTGCAATGAAACCGGAACTTTATGCTGACCTGTTCAGACTCGTACGAAAGAACCACCCTCTCGTCCACCATATCACCAACTATGTCACGGTCAATGACTGCGCAAATATTACCATCTGTGCCGGTGGTGCCCCGATCATGGCAGATGCCATCGAAGAAGTAGCCGAGATGACCGGCATTGTCGGGGCGCTCGTGCTCAACATCGGGACGCTCAACTGCGTCCAGGTCGGGTCTATGATTGCAGCCGGCCGGAAAGCAAATGAGATGAAGATCCCCATCATCCTCGATCCTGTAGGGGCAGGGGCTACCCGCTTACGGACAGAGACCGCCCGGCGCCTGCTCGAAGAACTGGAGATCACCATTCTTAAAGGCAATGCCGGGGAGATCGGGGTCATGGCCGGTGCTGACGGGAAGGTGCGGGGCGTGGATTCTGCCGGACTGACCGGAAATCCTGTAACGATCGCTAAGGAGTTTGCAGCCCAGGCCGGTCTGACCGTTGTCGTGAGCGGGGCTACCGATATTGTAACGGATGGAAAGCGTGTCCTGCTCGTGGAGAACGGGCACCCGATGATGGGTGGGATCTCGGGAACCGGGTGTATGGCTGCATCGGTGACGGGGGCATTTGCCGCAGAGACAGATGATCCCGTCCTGGCAGCGGCAGCAGCCCTTGCCGCATTTGGCATCGCAGGAGAGCGGGCTGCGGTCTCGGCACGGGGACCTTACTCCTTCAAAGTCGCCCTCTTTGATGAACTTTCAGGACTTTCCCCTGAAGAGTTCATCACCACTGCAAAGATCCGATCCATTTGATACGTCTCTATGATCTATGACCTGTACATAATCCCCGATGAAATGGTAGGTCTGGGCAGGACCCATGCAGAGATTGCCCGGCTGGCGATCGCTGGGGGAGCCGATGTGATCCAGCTCCGGGACAAAACCTGCAGCAGCAGCGAGCTGGTGCGGATAGGCAGAATCCTTCGCGGGATAACCCGGGAGAGTTCAACTCTTTTTATCGTGAATGATCGTCTTGATGTGGCACTAGCCTGCGGGGCGGATGGCGTGCATCTCGGGCAGGGGGATATGCGTACCGATGTGGCCCGGCAGATTGCCCCCCCCGGTTTTATCATTGGAGTTTCTGCCAGTACGGTTGAAGAGGCGGTCCTGGCCGAGCGGGATGGAGCGGATTATGTTGCCCTCAGTCCAACGTTCTCCACCGGGTCTAAGTCTGATGCAGGCCCGGGACACGGGCTTGGGATGCTGCGGGATATCCGGCAGAACGTCGCGGTTCCGGTCATTGCCATCGGGGGAATTAACCGGGAAAATATCTGCAGGGTGTTTGCTGCCGGTGCTGATGGTGTTGCCATCATATCCGCCGTTGTCGGGGCCCGGGATATTACTGCGGCAGCCCGGGATCTCAAAAACCTGATCACGCGATCTAAAACAGCGAGGCGGAAATGAGCGGGGAAGAGCAGCTCCGCTTTGTCCTTCACGAGCATTTCGCAAGTCACCACCATTTCGATCTCCGGCTTGAGCGTGACGGGGTGCTGAAGAGTTGGGCCGTACCCAAAGGGCTGCCGGAGAAACCTGGCGAACGCCGACTCGCAATAGCCGTCGAAGATCACTCTTCTGATTATATCGGTTTTACCGGAACAATTCCCGAAGGGCAGTATGGTGCCGGTGAAGTGACGATCAAGGATCATGGGACCTATGCACCATTGTTCTGGAGCAGTGAACGCATTGAAATTCTCCTGCACGGGACGGTATTTTCCGGAAAATTTGTCCTTATCCGCTTCAAAAAAGCCGGCGATAATGACTGGCTGGTACTCCGGGCAAAAGACGCATAGCGTTTTGCCAGAAGCAGTGCCCCGCAAGCGCCCCACGGTCAAAAGGATCCGAGAAAGGTTGTAAAGAGTTTTTGCAGGGTGTGTCTGTGTGCCGCACCTGCGGAGTTTTGCGAACCTTTCTCCCCGGTAATTACCGGTTTTTCCCGGTAACGATTAAATTATGCTCATCACTTCGATGGATGCTACCAACACGATCAGGGCCGAGATGATCCAGCCCGTCATGATCACGCCAACTCCTTTTATTCCCTGCCACTTGAAGATCCAGGCAAGGAGAACACACCCGTAGAGCCCGACACCGGGTATCCAGATGAACGGGATGAGGGTAAGAATCCCGAACCGTTGGAATAGTGATGATTTCTGGGCAATTACCTGGACGGAGTCGAGATGTTTGCGCAGCCACGCCGAGCGTTCTGCAAAACTGTCGCAGATCCCAAACAGTCCATAGATGATGGCAATTCCAAAGGAGATTACTACGAGCATGATGGGGAGGGGGGGAATGCCCAGTCCGACCCCGATAACGACTGCCATCGGCTGGAGAATGAGGACGGATCCCACAAACCCGAACATATCCAACAGGGAAATGCGGAAGACCAATCCTATACCTGCCGGTATGAGTACGATGCCAGTAACGAGGAGCAGAACTGCCTTAAAAATTCCCTCCATCTCTTTAAACGGTAAATGAACGTTCATGTAATTTACTAAACATGGACGGGGAAGGTATAAGAAACGTAAAGATACCGCAGGTATTTTCTGACATGCAGTGGTGGAGGCCATCCAATTAGGATTTTTGCATAAAAACCCATCGCTTTTTTAGTGATTCCGTAACAAATCAAATCCAAAATCAGAAACGAATGCTACCGCCACGACATTTCGGTACTTTTATATAGTGAGCCAGCTTGCCTCCATGGTTTTCTTCGCTGATGAAACCCAAGACCTCACATTAAGTGAGTTATTACCGAATCGGATATCGATTTGCCGGTATTTGCAACACGTCGACATGTATCAACTGGTACAATATCTCGAAAAGAATTGCTACAAGGCAGGAGGGAATCATTATCGCCATG
>JBAXDE010000101.1:0-6937 GCA_037141115.1 Methanomicrobiales archaeon
TAATGGAGAACCGTTCGTCCCAGCAGCAGCTCTGGTGTCACTGTAAACAGTAACCTTTCTTTTACCATCTGGGGAAAGGGAATGGGCAGATTATTCCCCGCACTCATCGGTATTGTGTCCGGCTACCTCCTCTCCGCGGCACTTGGCATTATCGATATATCAACATACCAGGCATTTGACACAGCCCCGCTCTTTGCGGTACCGGATCTCTCCTACTTCGGGGTCAGTTTCAGTCCTGCGCTGCTCATCCCCTTCGTAGTCGCAACCATATGCTCTTCGTTTAAAAATGTCGGGGATATCTCGATCTGCCAGAAGGCCGGGGATCTTGACTGGAAAAGACCTGAGTTCTCCAGTATCAGCAACGGTATTCTGTCGGATGGGATAACAACCACTGTTGGGGGACTTTTGGGAGGGGTCGGGCAGTCCAGTTCCTCAGCCAACATAGGGCTTGCTCTTGCAACGCGGGCAATAAGCAGGTACATAGCCTTTGCAGCAGGGGGGATCCTCATCTTTCTTGCGTTCTTCCCCAAGATCGCTACCGTCTTCTTAGTGATGCCTTCCCCGGTCATGGGTGCGGCCCTGATTTATATGGGAAGCTTTATGATCGTAGCCGGGCTGGGGATCCTTACTTCAAGGATGATGGATGCCCGAAAGACATTTGTCATCGGGGTCTCGCTCATGTTCGGGATCGGGGCCTATATCCTCCCTGACACATTTTCCCACATGGACCCCCTTATCAGCCCTCTTTTTGAATCGGGTCTTGCCATAGCAACGATCCTTGCAATCTGCCTGAACATGATTGTACGAATCGGGGTGGGAAAAGAAGAGGCAATGGTGCTCTCAATAAAAGATCCTGTAGCGGATCGCGTCTTTACCTACCTGGAAATGGCAGGAGAGACCTTCGGGGCCCGCAGGGAAGTGATAGCCCAGGCATCCCATGCGGTAGCACAGACGTGTGTCGCACTCCTCGACTTCGGACTTGCAAAAAGTGATATCCGGATCACCACCCGTTTTGATGACCTGAACCTGGACATTACAATCCGGTACCATGGAGATACACTTCCCCTCCCCATGCATTGTCCTTCGGAAAAGGAGATACAGGAAGATGAAACCGCCATGAAAAACTTGGCAGGTTTTCTTATCCGGAATTATGTTGACTCGATCCAATCGGCCTGTAAAAACGGGGAATGCACCATCAGCATTCACTATGATCACTGAATTTTTTTAAGCTCTTCGCGGATTCATTCAGGCAACCGGAAGTGAAGAAACCCGTTCCTCAGGAAGATCATGTCATGAAGTTCGAAATAGTTCAATAACCTCCCGCCCACTCGTTTTAAAAAGATTCCTAGAAAACATGCTGGCAAAATTTGAGCAATGGGGTAAACGGGAAGTCGGATTTTTTAAAAAATACTCACGAACTCTTCACCATAATATCATATACCGCGTGCCACTGCCCGGGTGAGTACGACCGCACCACCCGTTCTGCAACAACCTCGCCACCGAGTCCGCGTATGCACTCACTATGCTCACCTTCAGCAGCGACCAGCGAATAGAAGTGGATCGTCCCTCCGGCCTTGCAGAGCCGGAATGCATCCGGCAAAAATTCCGTACCGGAGAGCGGGAGGTTCATCACGATCCGGTCGAACTGCCATGGGAAGATCCCGGCAAGCCTGCAGGCATCTGCAAGCACCGGAAGCACGTTTGGAGTACGGTTCTGAGAAATATTTTCAAGCATCAGTTCAACTGCCTGTGGATTGAGATCCGCAGCAACAACGAACTTTGCACGCGCCGCGAGCGTGATCGCAAACGGCCCGACACCGGCAAACATATCGAGCACGGCCTCGTTCCGGCCGGTCTGCTGGAGTATGCGCTGCCGCTCAGAAGAGAGCCGGGCGGAGAAGTAAGCTGCCGCAAGGTCCACATGGAAGCGGTGCCCGTACTCGATCACTTCAGTGCGGGTTGTAGGAACACCGGCAAGCACTTCGAACTCACGGGTGCGGTACTCCCCCGATACTTCGCCTATTGCATAGACGATCGTGTGGAGCGAGGGGCGCGAGGCAAGGATCTTCTGCGCACCCGCCTCATCGCGCTCCTGCATGATGGCAATACCGCCCACCAGCTCGTGCCGGGGCAGCACTACCCGGCCGGGGCTCTGCTCAAACCGGCACTGCTCCGCACCCTCGCGCCAGTCAAGGAGTGGGAGGAGGAGCCAGTCTCCATCGCGCCCAACCTTCAGTGAGAGATCGAGTGCCCCCTCGTCAATCAGTGCCCGTCGCGTAGTCTCTCCCTCGCGTGCAGGTACCCTGATGCCCCATTGTCCGACCGTGACTGCAACCACGTGTATCATTAATTTATACGTGCTACCATTATTCATGACTGATGATGGCGGGCACCAACCAGGCACCGGAAACGGTACCGGATCGGGTCACAACAATAAAAGGGACGATATCATTCAGGCCAGACTGAAGAGCGGGGAACTCAAACTCTACGAACTCGAGAAGGAACTTGCGCCCATCGATGCAATCCGGGTGCGCCGGGAGTATATCGAGCAGGAGACCGGAACCGAGATGGAGAATATCGGGATCTTCTCCATCGATGTCGAGCGCGTGGTCAAACGGAACTGCGAGAATATGATCGGCACAATCCAGGTACCCCTCGGCGTGGCCGGGCCGATTATGATAAAAGGCGGGTACGCGAAGGGCGATTTCTGGCTCCCGCTCGCAACTACGGAAGGTGCACTCGTTGCCTCAGTGAACCGCGGGTGCAGCGCGATCTCCAAGGCCGGTGGGGCGGATGTGCGTGTTCTCCACGACGGCATGACCCGGGCACCGCTCTTTGCTACTGACAGTGTTGTGCACTCAGCAGAAGTGTGCAACTGGGTTGCCGCCCACCTCGACGACCTCAGCGCAGCAGCAGAGAGCACCACGACGCACGGGAAACTGACCGATGTCATCACGTTCGTTGCGGGAACAAGTGTCTTTGTCCGGCTGGAGTTCGACACCAAGGACGCGATGGGCATGAACATGGTCACCATTGCAAGCGCAAAAGTGGCAGATCTGGTGGCAGAGGGTACCGGAGCACGGCTCATTGCCCTCTCGGGCAACATGTGCACCGACAAGAAACCCGCTGCCATCAACGCGATCATGGGGAGGGGCAGGAGCACCGTCGCCGGTGTTGCACTCACTCATGAGCTGATCGCTGAAGTCCTGAAGACCGATGCAAAGACTATCCATGAAGTGAACTACCGCAAGAACTTCGTGGGGTCAGCCCGGGCCGGCGCAATGGGGTTCAATGCCCATGCAGCCAATGTTGTCGCGGCGATGTTCATTGCCTGCGGGCAGGATGCCGCCCATGCCATCGATGGCAGCACCTGCATCACGACCGTGGATCTCACGGATACCGGCATTTATGTTGCCGTCACGCTCCCCTCCCTCCCGGTCGGGACCGTTGGCGGAGGGACGAGTGTCGAGACACAACAGGAATGCCTCAGGATTCTCGGGGTTGCCGGAAGCGGGGAGCCTCCGGGCACCAATGCCCGGAAACTCGCAGAGATCATCGCATGCGGGGTCCTTGCCGGGGAGCTTTCCCTGCTTGGCGCGCTCGCATCACAGCATCTTGCCCGGGCTCACCAGAAGCTCGGACGCGGCTGAACCGAAGAATCGGGTGACCGGTTTTTTACTTTTTTATATCAGAACCGGAACCACTTCATCATCACGAACGCATCTTCCCCGTTCGCATAGTACTGGTCGAGACCGAACACGTGCCGGTAACCGAGCCGTTTGTAGAATCGCTGCGCGGCGATATTGGATATCCGCACTTCGAGCTGGACGGCGGTCGCAAGTTCGAGGGCGAACTGGTGCTCGACCCTGCGCACCAGCAACTTGCCGATCCCCCGTTTCCGGTATATCGGGCTCACCCCGAGATTGCAGATATGGCCATAGATATTCTCGCCATTATCTTCAAGCGCCCCCACCACAAAACCGGCAACCTGCCCGTCACAGACTGCGACAAAATAGGTTGTGGGATAATAGGTAAGTGCTTCTAAAAAGACCGGCATTTCCCAGGGATCGATAAAAGAGTCATTCTCGATCGCGACAATCGCCGCGAGATCGGAGGGCATTGCCCTTCGGATCTGGGGTAGCGGGTAGATCACAAGATCATGGGGTCGGATCATAATGGGTTCCCCGCGGTGGGGATATAGCAGTACTGCTGGGTTTCCGCAGTTCATAGAATTTGCTCTCAGGCTGGCAAAAAGGGTGTGCGAAAATATAAAGGATCAAACCCTACTTTAAGAGCAACTGTGTCTCCCTGTTCGGTGATGGTGCTGGTATGGTAAGGATCTATCGTTTTTCCGGGGTACGCCCCACCCGAGAATGTGCTCAGGCGATCGCTGCGGTTCCGTATGATGTCGTAACCGCCGATGAAGCCCGCAGGATCATTGAGAAGAAACCCGAGAGTTTCCTGCGCGTGAGCAGGCCGGATGCGGAACTACCCGGCATCGACCCCCATGATGACAGGGTCTACGAGCGGGCGAAGGAGAACTTTGCCGCACTCCAGTCAACGGGGAAGATCCGAAAGGATCCCGAGCCCGGGATGTATGCGTACCGGGTAAAACAGGACGGGGATACGTTCCTTGGCCTCTGCTGCTGTCTTGACGTGGACGACTACCGGCAGAACCATATCCGCAGGCACGAGCAGACCCGGTACGATAAGGAAGAGGACCGGACCCGGCACATCGAAGCGGTAAAGGCTCATAACGGACCCGTAGTATTACTGTTCCGGAACAGCGGGGAGATCTATTCGCTCATCAACACCCAGGTATCAGGAGGTGCTGTTCCCGATGCGGAGGTGCGCACTGATGATGGAGGAATACACCAGATCTTCCGTATCACGGATCCTGCCATTCTTGCCCGGTTCGAGCAGCACTTCGCAACCCTTCCTTCGCTCTATATTGCTGACGGGCACCACCGGGCAAAAGCGGCCGTGAACGTGGCGGATCGCAGAATCGCAGCAAATGTTCCCTGCGATGCCGAGACCTTCCGGTTCATGGGCGTCATGTTTGCCCATGACAAGGTGAAGATCCATGGCTACAGCCGGTTGCTCACGGATATCGGCACCTATACGCAGGACACCTTCCTCGATGCCCTGAAAAAATATTTCGATGTGGAACCCTACGGAAGGGTGGACGGGCGCGGATACAACATAAAACCGAAGTGCAAGAAGCCGGAACGCTATCATATCGTGCACATGTATCTCGGGGGCCAGTGGTACGAATGCACACGCCTGCTGGAGAAGAATGCGGCACCCCTGGATGCCCTCGATGTGGCGGTTCTCCAGAAGTGGGTCTTAGAAGGCATGCTCGGGATCACCGACCCCCGTGGCGATGCCCGGCTCCAGTATCTTGGGGGTGCCCGGCCGGTCTCAGATCTTGAACGACTGGTCGACAACGGGGAATACCGGCTCGCGTTTGCCATGCAGCCGGTCAAGGTAGAGACTGTCCTGTCCATAGCGGATTCCGGCGGGGTCATGCCCCCGAAATCGACATGGTTCGAGCCCAAACTCTTAAGCGGGCTTGTTGTCCACACGTTCGAGTGAATATCCCGGGACGAACCCAAATCAAACCCCTTTTATTCTTTTTACCGCGAACAGTTACGGTATGATTACCATCGCACTGCCCAAAGGAAGCCTTGAGGCACAGACACTCCAGCTCTTCAAGGAAGCAGATCTTGAGGTCAAGCGCACAGACCGCGATTACAATCCCCGCATTGCTGATGAACGGATCGGCAAGATCAAGATCCTGCGCCCGCAGGAGATCCCCACCTACGTGGAGAAAGGGTATTTTGATATCGGCATCTCCGGCCTCGACTGGGTAAACGAGACCAACTCGGATGTCGTGGAGGTGGCCAACCTCTCGTACAGCAAGACGGGAGAAGGCAACGTGAAGATTGTGATCGCCGTTCACCGCGACGAGCCGATCGATAATGTTTCCCAGATCCGGCCAAACAGCCGGGTCACAACAGAATACCCCGAGCTGACACGGAAATTTTTTGAAGATCTCAAGATCCCCATCCAGATGTTTCATTCGTTCGGTGCATCTGAGGCAAAAGTACCTGATCTCATGGATGTGGTTGTGGATCTGACCGAGACCGGCACCACGCTGCGCAAGAACGGCCTCAAGATCATCGGGCAGATCATGGAGTCGCATACAGTGATCTGTGCCAACAAGGAGAGCTGGGCAGACCCGGTGAAGCGCCGGGAGATCGAGGAGATCCGGACGCTGCTCTTTGGCGTGATTGAGGCGAGGAACAAGGTGCTCCTGACGATGAATGTCCCCTCAGCATCCATGGAGAAGCTTGTCGCTGCACTGCCGGCTATGAAGAAGCCGACGGTCAGCCAGCTTCACGGGATTGACTATTACAGTATCCAGACAGTAGTGCAGAAGAATATGGTCAACAAACTTATTCCCCAGCTCAAGGCGTGCGGGGCAGAGGATATTTTAGAGATCCCTATTTCGAAGATCGTGCCTTAAGTGAAGTCACTTTTTTTTTATTGATGACAGGCTCATATTCCAGCGGAACTGTACCTTAAAAAAAATGCCGGACTCCGTAACAATTTGTGGTAATTCGTCTAATGCCGTGCAGCAGACTGAGAACCAATATTTATATCCGTTCTTCTCTCAAATAGCCATTACGGAAGAATATGCGCAGAGATATCCCCCAAATTTTATCGATCATATTATTGGGCGCAGTGATCCTCTGCAGCGCATGCATTGGGCCGGGGAACGAGAAGCCGGTTGTCAATGTTGGACTAGCCCAGATTACAACGCAGGAAATATCCACATATATCAGTTTTGAAGAAGCAAAACAGAAATTCGAGAGTTACAAGTATCCCCTCCAAAACTAAGGGAAAGATCGATATTTTAGTAAATATATACACT
>JBAXDE010000102.1:0-6914 GCA_037141115.1 Methanomicrobiales archaeon
GTTATTAAAAAGGTTGAACGGATAGTAGTCCGGTCTTAACCTGACATGAGTGGTATCCGGATAATGAATTACATTCAGAGATAAAGACAGGTTTATTGGTTTTGGGACACCACCAAATCACAGGCAGACACACATGGCCGATATCGAATCACTCTACAAAAAAGTGGATGGCGTGATCCTCATCGAGATCAAACTTTCGTCAATCATACAGCTGTTCAACTCATTTGATCCCGCTCCCTTCCATGAAAAGGAGATCGATACAGCCGCAGAACACTACATCATCGATATAGTCAAGGAATTTCCTGCAAAAACGAAGTTCAGAATGGTAATCTACCTGCCAAAGGAACTGGCCGAAAGCGAGCAGGCCCAGAAGATCCGGCCGGCCATCCAGCATCATTTTGAGTATCGCGTTATGAGTGCAGACCGTAAATTCCGTTCCCATTTCCGGCATGGCAGGAGTACCATGCTGATTGGACTCACGTTCCTTACGATTGCCCTGTTCGCAAGGCAGATGGTATCGCATCTGAACAACCAGCTCCTTGCCCAAATCTTTGCAGATGCACTCCTCATCATCGGGTGGGCTGCCATGTGGGAACCGGTTACCGTGCTCCTCTACGAACTCTGGCCAATTATTCAGACAAAAAAAGTGTACCAGAAGATCAGCGAGATGGAGATAGATATCCTTCCACTGGCATAAAAGGTCAGGATATCCGGTGGATTTTTTTGAGCTGCGTTACGAGCGCTATCGTGTGCGCTGATACCGGTGAATTATCCGTAATCGGAATTTCATGATCGTGTTTCAGGGTCGAGATGATGTACCGTACTGCTTCTCCATGGGAGGGGCCATACCCGCCTTCGAGCACAAGCGCGAGTGAACCACCTGCTGCATCATGGATGAGCCGGGTAAGTACCTCAAAATCCTTTGGCTGGATCTGCATCCATCCCAACGGATCGTCGTTAAGGATATCCTGTCCTGCCGAAACGATGACCAGATCCGGACGGTACCGCTGCAGAGCAGGACAGAAGACTTCAGAAAATATCTGCTGGTAATCCCCAATCGTTGCTCCAGCGGCAACCGGTGCATTGATGGTGTACCCTTCTCCCACAGCAGACCCCGTCTCCCCCACGCGGCCGGAATTCGGGAACAGTTCCTCCTGGTGAACCGAACAGTAGAGCACCCGATCGCTGCGGTAAAATGCATGCTGCGTGCCGTTGCCATGATGAACATCCCAGTCAATGATCGCAACCCGGTCCACGTGTTCAAGTGCATGCCCGGCTGCAATGGCGGCATTATTGAGCAGGCAGAATCCCATTGCCCGGTCACGCTCCGCATGGTGACCGGGCGGGCGCATGAGCGAGAGGCAGTGCTCCCCATCCATTGCGCGTTCCACAGCAGCAACCGCACCCCCGGCTGCATGGAGGGCCGTGTCAAAGGAGCGCGGAGCGATATACGTGTCCCAGTCCAGATAGCTGACCGATGGTGTTCCCGCACACTGCTGCTCGAGCCAGCAGAGATACCGGGGATCATGAATTCGTTCCACAACCTCACGAGAGGCAGGTGTTGAAGAATGAAGAGGGAGACCAGGAGGAAGGTCAGACAACACCCCTTCGAGTCTGGTCTGGCATTCCGGGTGGCCCGGAGCATCGTGCCAGAAAGAGATAGGATCGGTAATTGCTGAACAGCGCGTCATACCACCTCATTCCATATTTCGGGATGATTTATTCACTATAATTCATTACACGAATATCCATTTTTCTATAAACGATATGAGATATATCATACCATTCGCCGGGCTATCACATCTGATATTTTATTTGGAGACACGATCGCAGAAGGGAGTGCAGGACTCCGGTTATCAATTATTAAAAATCTTTAAAAAAAATGTTTTATAACCGACAGACAGCAGATTATCCTGATATATCCTTTTTAGCAGCCATCTGTTCGTAACAGGCGGAGCAGAGCTGTTTTTTCTTGCGATCCAACTCGTCAAGAGTATCGGGCTTGAACATTACGCACTCCCGGTTGGAACAGTGCCCGAGACCCAGCAGATGCCCGATCTCGTGCGCACCCTCTTTGACAATCCGGTCCATCAGGTCATCATCACTGCCGGGAAGACCGTAATACTCGTTTGACAGACGGGATGATGAGACAACTGCTACACCGGTAGATTCCCGGGCAAGCCCGAATACAAAACTGCTGCCGCATTTGAACAGGTCCTGGTGTACCACCAGCAGGATAGGGTCCGCTATTTCATGGCGGTGCCTGTAGGTCTGGATACTGTCAAGAAGGGCCGCCGCATCGATCTGCCTGCGCTCTGTCACATATCCCATCATGCGCACATGGTTCTCTGAAACAGTTGTAGGCACCCCGAGCACCGCAGAAATCTTCCGGGATACGGGCATCTGGAGCCCGGCGGGTGACTGGGCATCCCAAAAAATATGGACATGCATCGCTATATTCTGTTGGAATGGGCGACTATAAACATATTGAGAAGTGCATAGGGAATTATATCGTCTCGCACTATACCCGTGCCATCGAGATCGGGATTGGCCGGAATGAGGTGGCCGCCCGTATTGTCAGGGATGCCGGGGGACTTATCCGCTGTATTGATGTAAAACCACTGGACATAGCAGATGATCTCCCCTTTTCACAGGACGATATATTTTCACCCGATGTAACCCTGTACACGGGTGCTGAGGTCATTTACGCGATTCGTCCGGCACCCGAGATGATCCCGCCCCTGGTCGAACTGACGGAGCGGGTTAATGCGGACCTGGTCGTGTACCACCTGGGGTTTGAATCCTATGGAAACGGCGGGGAGATCATTGACTGCGGTGTGCTCCTCCACCGGTATCATACCCGCTCAGAAGCCGTCAAACAGCGTTGACTGGGTCCGGGCAGGGGGTTTTTTCTCAACCGGTTCCGGGGGAATGACAATGACCGGTTCCGGTTCTTTTACCGGTTCCGGTTCTTTTACCGGTTCCGGTTCATGGGCCGGTTCCAGTTCTTTGACGGTTTCCGGTACCAGGAGTGGTTTTTCTTCCGGATGAGGTTCAGATACGGGCAATTGTTCCTTTCTTGCCTTTTTGGGAGGTTCCTTTTTCTGCGGTTCTTTTACCTTCTGCTGCTCTTTTTCCTTTTCCTTCTCTTCTTTCTCGATCGCCTTTACAATCTCCGATGCCCGGGCCCGGTCATTCAAGAAGAAATTGAGCTGCTCCGCATCGAGCATCATCTCGCGCGTATATCCCGCGGGATCGTTTTCCACCAGAAGCGAATATGTGCTCAGGTACTCTTCGCGCAGGGTGCCTTGCGGGATGTGCATACTGCCGGCAATTTTATTGAGCAGGGCAATCCGGATCGCCTTCTGCTTTTTCGCCGTTGACATCTTCTGCCATCGCTCAGGGGGCATGATCCGTGCATGGATCCCTTTTCCACCGGCTGCATCGGCAACCCCCAGCAGCATGATAGCCGTCGCATAGCGCCAGAGCGTGTGGTACTGCCTCCGGTAGGTGTTGCCAAGAAACTCATCCGCCCGTGACAGGTGCTGGTATGCCAGCGCGACTCCGGCGGGATCGGCAATCTGACCGATATTTCCCTCCACCCACTGCTCTATGGTCTCAGGAGTGTCATCCACATCATAGGACAGGCGAAGAAGTTCTTCATCAGAAGTGCTTGAGAACAGGGCAGAGATGAGCGAGAAGATGGATACGCGCTCATCCTTCTGGGAGGTGTGCACCTGTGCATCATCAATAGTTTCCCTCCCGATAGCAGAGGCATAGAGCATATTAACCGCTGACCGGATATCCCCCTCGGCACTTTCAGCGATTGCATGAATCGCTGATTCGCTGCAACTGATCTTCTCGGCAGAGCAGAGATATTTCAGCCGTGGTGCTATCGACCGCGCGGGAACCGCCTTGAACTGTACCGGTTCGCACCGTACCCGGAGTTCAGGAGATAACCCGTAGAGATCATTTGCAATCAGGATGATGGGTTGCTGGGCACGCTTGATACATTCGATGATTGCCTTGGCACCGCCCCGGTCTGAGGTCCCCTGAAGGTTGACGGCTTCGTCAAGCACAATCAGTTTTCGCGAGGCCCCCATCAGGCTTGCGGTCTGGCTTCCTGCACCGGCAATACGCTCGATGACCCCGGCCGTCCGGGTGTCACTCGCATTGAGTTCTATGGACTCCCACTTCATGTCATTTGCCAGCGCGTACGCACTTGACGTCTTACCAATGCCGGGCTTGCCGTAGATCAGAAGAGGTTTGGATTTCCTCGTCCAGTTCTTTGCCCACTCCGCAATCTGCCGAACCGCCGTTCCATTGCCAACGATATCCTGCAACCGCGTGGGTCGGTATTTCTCTGCCCAGTCCATACAGACACGTTGACTGTATATCAAATAAATTATCTCTGATGAAACGAAATGAGGATGTAAGCAATAATTTTTTTAGTTGATTTCAGGTGATGCCGTGACCCACAACTGCTCAACAGAGACAATTGCAAAAGTAGTCCGGGAATATGAGGGTGTCCGGCGCAAGCATACCATCGGTGAGATGGTCCGGGCATTGAAGATCGATGCTCCGCACGTTGTTGCCTCCTTTGGGGAGGATGCCGCTGTAATCGAGCACAATGGAGAAGCGCTCCTGCTCGCGGCAGATGGCATCTGGAGCAAACTCATGGAAGCCGATCCCTACTGGGCGGGATACTGTTCGGTATTGGTCAATATCCATGATATTGCAGCAATGGGTGGTCACCCGATCGCGATGGTCGATATCTTCTCCATCGCCAAGACAACCGTGCAGGAGCAGGTGGTAAAGGGGATGCACGATGCCTCCGCACAATTCGGGGTTCCGATTGTCGGAGGACACCTGCATCCGGATGCACCCTACAGCGTTATCGATGTCTCGATTCTGGGTTCCGCAAAGATGGATGCGGTTATCTACAGTCACACAGCCCAGGTTGGCGACAGTGTAGTTGCCGCAATAGATATATCAGGACGGGTCCACCCGTCCTGTGCACTCAACTGGGACTCGGTCACCATGAAATCCGCAGCCGAGGTCCGGGCCCAGATCTCCATAATGCAGCAGATCGGGACACGGCGCCTGGTTACAGCGGGTAAGGATATCAGTAACCCGGGTATTATCGGAACGCTCGGTATGCTGCTTGAGGTGAGCGGGAAAGGTGCCGAGATCGATCTCAACCTGATTCCAAAACCCAACCTGGCAGCGAATAATATTACCTTTGAGCAGTGGGTCCGGATGTACCCCGGTATGGGCTTTATCCTGACAGCCAATAAGGCGCATGTCGAGGAACTCATCCGGCTCTTTGCCAGTGTAGGAATGACCGCTCACGTGATTGGGACAGTAAATGCAACACGAGAGCTGCGGATCCGGTATGACGGAGAGAATACGCAGGTCTTTGATTTTGTCAATAACGGGATTATGCATCTGTCCGAAGAGGATGTGGGATGCCAGGGCCGGTAAGGCGTATCGGGATCGGGATTGCCGAAGACCCGGAGAAAGTCATAGATAGTGCAAACTCGGTAAGCGGGAAATTTGAAACCATCTGTTATTGCAGTCCGGGGATGGTGGATAAAAAATCTGCCGGAAAAGGTGTGCATATTTCCGAGCACGCAAATCCCGAACAGGCGCTTGTCGATGACCTGATGGCAGGCCGGATAGATGCAGCAGTGCGCGGTACCCTGCCAGCCAATGCCACGTTAAAGGCGTTAAAAAAAGCGGCAGGTGTCGATCATCTTGAACGGATCGCGCTGCTCGAAACTGTGCACGCGAAAAAATTCCTGTTCGCCCCGGTAGGAGTAGATGAAGGGTGGACGGTGGCTGATAAACTCGAGCTGATTAAGAAAGGCCGAATCATTGCCAGAAAGTTTGGCCTGCCGGAAAAAGTCGGGGTCCTGTCGGGTGGACGGCTCGGCGATATCGGAAGGCACCCGAATGTGGATGCGAGCATAGCCGATGCCGAATTGGTTGCCCAGCTGGGAGATGCCACGCATTGCGAGATCCTGATTGAGGATGCGGTTGAAACCTGCGGGCTGATCATCGCACCGGATGGCATTTCCGGCAATCTCGTTTTCAGAACACTCGTATTTCTTGGGGGCGGATTCGGGCATGGCGCGCCTGTTGTAAATATCAGCAGAATTTTCGTGGATAGTTCGCGCGCCTCACCAAATTATGCCAATGCGCTATTGCTCGCAGCATCTTTGTTGGAATAATTTTAAACCCTGAATCTCCTCTTATTGTTCAAAAAAAACATTTTAATCAGAATTAAAAATATTCTGCGAAATTCTGAACTCCAATTTCCCCTTGCTAAATGGGATGCCGCTTAAAATCATATTGAAGCATTATTTGGCCCATTTACCCGGAAAGTTTTTATATATATCAATTGGATTTCTTTTAGAGGTAAGAAACATGGCAGATTTACCAATCGCAGCAGTTGTAAGGATTGCAAAGAAGAACGGAGCCGAACGCGTTGGAAGCGATGCAGCAGAGGCACTCGTTGTCAGGGCAGAGAAATACATAGCCACGCTCACCAAGGAAGCCAACAAGCTTGCCGAGCACGCAGGCCGCAAGACGATCAAGAAAGAAGACGTTGATCTGGCTGCAAAGTCTTAGATTAACTCTCTTTTTCTCGCAGATTTGTTTGTGTTCTTTTCGTAATTTTATTGATACTGTTTTCTTGTGAAAGGATTTTTTCAAAAAACGGCATCCCCGTAAAAAAGATGACCTCAATAATGGGTGTTTTTTTGGCGAAAATCTCTTCCAACGGGTAAAACATAAGGCAAAAATAACCTCGAAAAAAAGCCCATTGGCGACCATTGGGAGGGGTGAAATCCAGCCGCATTTTGTATCCTCTCGAAAAAGTGGGGGAAGGTATAAATCCGGTCACAAATATA
>JBAXDE010000103.1:0-6845 GCA_037141115.1 Methanomicrobiales archaeon
GCCAGTAAACCCGAAAGGTTGGTTTGCCCTATTTTTTGGAGGGGATACGAAAAAAGAGATTAAAAAATCAGCACCCGCAGAAGAGCTTCCGGACCATATCCGGAATCTCTGAGGGGCGGGATGCCACCGGCACGCCGTTCTTCTTGAGCCGGGCAATCTTTGACCGGGCATCGCCTTCGCCACCCTCAACGATCGCACCCGCGTGTCCCATCCGCTTGTCGGGGGGTGCCGAGATGCCGGCAATGTAAGCCACAATTGGGAGGTCGGTGCATTTCGCACCCTCCTCTTCGAGGTTCCCGCCGACTTCGCCAATCAGCACAACTGCCTTGGTCTGCGGATCGTTCTCGAACTCTTTGAGCACGTCCACAAATGTCTGGCCGATGACCGGGTCGCCGCCAATCCCGACAACGGAACTCTGGCCGATGCCGGCCCGGGTGAGCTCATCCACGACTTCATACGTCAGGGTCCCGCTCCGGGAAATAACGCCAACATTCCCGCGTGAGAACAAGCCCGCCGGCATGATGCCCATCTTCACTTCTCCCGGAGAGAGCAGCCCGGGGCAGTTGGGGCCGATGACCGAAGAACCCTGCATGGTTGCATACGCAACTGCCTTCATCGTGTCATGGACCGGAATATGCTCCGTGATGCAGACGATCGTCTCTATACCGGCATGGGCCTCCTCCATGATCGCGTCAGCGGCTGCACCGGCCGGCACAAAGATCACACTGGCCCCGATATCGTGCTCGCTCATCGCTTCCCTGACCGTATTGTACACCGGGACACCATGCACCTGCTGGCCGCCCTTGCCGGGAGTAACCCCCGCAACAACGCCCCGGCCCCCGACTTCGCGGGCATAATTATTCATGAGCCCGATGTGGAACTCGCCCTGCTTGCCCGTGGCTCCCTGCACCAGGATCCCTGTCTTCTTATCACCATAGATCATTTGGTCACCTCAACTGCTTTCTTGACCACAAGGTCCATGGTCGGGAGCATCTCGTAACCCTTCTCGGTTAAGAGACGACGGCCCTCTGCTTCGTTGGTGCCCGCGAGCCGGACGATCACTTTCTGGGAGATACCGGCCGCGATGATACCCTTGGCCACCTCATCGCACTTGGTGATCCCGCCCAGCAGGTTCACGACAATGACCTTGACCGTGGGAACACTGGCAACGAGCCGAACCGCGTGCATGACCCGCTCGCTCTCGGCACCGCCGCCAACATCCAGGAAGTTGGCTGCCTTCCCGCCATAGAATTCTATAAGGTCCAGGGTCGACATCGTGAGCCCGGCGCCATTGCCGATCACACCAATCGCGCCATTGAGTTCCACGTACGAGAACCCGTGCTTCTCGGCTTCGCGTTCCCGGTCCGTGAGATCGCGGTTGACCGTGAAACCCTGTCGTCCGAGTGCATTGTCGTCTACGATGATCTTTGCATCAGCGGCAAAGACTCCCTGCGGGGTCGTGACGAGTGGGTTGATCTCGGCGAGCAACGCGTCCTTCTCCAGGAAGACCCGGTAGAGCTTGTTGATGATGGGCATGATCTCCTTGGGCGCCTTGCCGGCAAGTTCGCGGAGCATGAAGGGGGGGAGATCCCGCATGAGGGGCGTTGCAATCACTCTTCGGATTGCGGAGGGATTTTCCTTTGCGGTGATCTCGATGTCCACGCCACCCTCTTCCGTGAAGAGAATGAGCGGCTGCTTGCTGGAGCGGTCGACTGTGATCGAAAGATAGTACTCGTGCTGGATATCGAGCCGCTGCTCGGCAAGAATCTCCCTGACCGGGAGTCCCTTGATCTCCTTTCCGAAAAGTTCCTCAGCGGTTGCAACGGCGGACTTCTTGTCCGCCATCAGGATACCGCCGGCCTTGCCCCGGCCGCCGACATCCACCTGCGCTTTCAGGACAATTTTGTCGCCAAGCGCATCGAGATGTGCCGGTAATTCTGCTGCGGTACGGATCAGGAATCCGGCCGGGACGGGAATCCCGTACTCTTTGATGATCTGCTTTGCCTCATGCTCACGTAACTTCATGGTTGCTTTCCCAGCTGCAGCCCGAGCTGCATGGCTTTTAAGTTGAGATCCTCGGTTCCCTTGGGCACGGAATCGAGAATGGCTTTCCGTAATGATTCCTCGCTCACGACATGGGTTGCGGCAACGAGGGCACCGAGCATCACGATGTTTGCCACAATGTCTTTCTTGAGTGTCAGTTTTGCTTCCCGGGTAGCCGCAATCTCAATGCACCGGCACTTCGGCCGGGAGTGGACAAGGGTGGAATCGACCAGCATGATCGAGGGGTCTTCGGCTACGGCCCCGTACTTCTCGAAGCCTTCCTGCGACATGATCAGGTAGATGTCGGGAGTGGCGACCTTGGGGTAGAGGATCGGGTTATCGTCAATGATGACCTGGCTCATTGAAGCCCCGCCCCGGGCTTCCGGCCCATAAACCTGGGTCTGGACGGCAAACTTGTTGTCGTACATCACCGCGGCACGCCCGATAATGACTGCAGAGAGGATGATGCCCTGTCCGCCGAATCCGGAGAACCGCACTTCGTGTCTCATGGCTTTACCCCCATGGCCGGGCGGTTCCGCCGGGTGATCTCCCCGACAATATACATGTCCCCGGGAATCTGCTCGCCGTTATCAAGCATCCGGTCGCGTTTGGCTTTCAGGAGCGAGTGCGAACGGAGGTACTCGACATGGTCGGACACCTGCCGGAACTTGTTCCGGCGTCCGAAAGCGGTGGGGCACTGGACGAGCGCTTCGATGAATGATAAGCCCGGGGTTTCAAGACCAACCCTGACTGCCTTCTCCAGCTCTTTCACGTGATACGAGGTCCAGCGGGATACATAGTTTGCTCCCGCAGCTGTTGCGAGTTCGCAGAGATCGAACGGGGTCTCGGCGCACCCGTAGGGGGTGGTGGACGAGAGACAGCCTTTGGGCGTGGTCGGGCTGCCCTGCCCGCCGGTCATGCCATAGATCTGGTTGTTCATGCAGATGACCGTGAGGTCGATGTTGCGCCGGCAGGCATGGATGAAGTGGTTGCCGCCAATAGCAGCCATGTCGCCGTCGCCGGTAAAAACGACAACGTGCAGGTCCGGGTTTGCCATCTTGACACCGGTGGCAAACGCGATTGCCCGCCCGTGGGTGGTGTGGAGCGAGTCGGTGAGGATGTAGCCGGGGGCCCGCGAGGAGCACCCGATGCCCGAGACAAAGACCGTATCTTCTTTCTTCCAGTCCATCTGGTCGATCGCTGCGAGCGTGCAGTTGATGATCGTACCGTTGCCGCAGCCGGCACAGAAGATATGCGGGAGCCGGTCCTGCCGGTACCAGTCCTCGAAGCTCATGGGTGTGCCTCCAGTGCGGCGATGAGATCTGCGGGGGTATGGAGCTCGCCGCCGATCTTGGGGATGCAGACGACCGGCACTTTTACGTGCCGCTCGATCTCGCGGGCCATCTGGCCGAGGTTCATCTCTGGTATGAAGAACGCTTTGGCGTTTTTGAACTCCGCAAGCGCCTTCTCCGGAAACGGCCAGACCGTGCGGATCCGGAGGAACCCGATATCTTCATCTTTCAAGTCGTACATGACCTGCTGGACAGTCCTGACCGGAGCGCCATAAGCGACAAAGACCCGGCTTGCACCGGGGTTGATGATATCGTAGTCCGCCATATCATAGCGGGCATTCTCGATCTTGTCCACCAGGCGCTGCACCAGGTTTGCGTGTAGTTTGGGATTAGTTGCGGCAGGGTAGCCCCGCTCATCGTGGGTGAGCCCGGTGACATGGACATGGTGGCCCTTGCCGAACTGGGGAAAACCCGGGACAAGGTCCGCATCTGCTTTGAATGGCAGGGTACCGGGAACGAGGGGTTTCCGGTCAACCCGCTCAACCGTGTCGGGGATGATGATCTTTTCCCGCATGTGCCCGACTGTCTCGTCTGCCATGAGGAAGACCGGGACGCGGTACTTTTCCGCGAGATTGAAGGCTTTCACTGTCAGCTCGTACATCTCCTGCACTGTTGCGGGGCAGAGCGCGATGATGGCGTAATCTCCCTGCGAGCCGAACCGTACCTGCATCATGTCGCCCTGGGCCGACATCGTGGGTTGGCCGGTTGACGGACCGCCCCGCTGGACGTTGACGATCACGCAGGGTGTCTCGGTCATTGCTGCGTACCCGATGTTCTCCATCATTAAGGAAAAGCCCGGACCGCTTGTTGCGGTCATGGCCCGGGCTCCGGTCCAGGATGCACCGATGATCGAGGCGATGCCGGCGATCTCATCTTCCATCTGGATGAAGACTCCGCCTTTTTTGGGCATCTTTGCGGCCATGATTTCCGCTACTTCCGTAGACGGGGTGATGGGATATCCCCCGAAAAAATTACAGCCTGCTGCCAGTGCCCCTTCCGCACAGGCAGTATTTCCTTGCCAGAATTCAGTTCGTGTCAATATTCAATCGCCACCTTCTTGAGTTCGTACGGTTTTTCTTCAATCCAGTTGATTGCCTGGTCGGGGCAGGTGAGCTGGCATACCCCGCAGAGCGTGCGCCCGTAGAGTTTCTGGAGCCGGCAGTTCGTGCAGCGTTCCGGCCGGTCGAGCTCCGGTACTATAGTCCCCCGGCGGTTGGGTTTCTTACCTTCCTTGAATATTTTGTAAGGACAGACCTTTGTACAGAGGTTGCAACCCTTACACCGGGTCTCGTCAATGGCGAGTTTCATGGAAAATATCCTAACGTTATATGTGACCGCTGTAGTGAAAAAAACCTATTCTTTGTACACGCCTTCCGGAACGCGGTCATACCTTCCGGTACCGGGCATATTCCGCTTCCGCGTGTTTGCTGACATCGCCGAAGATATCACTGCCATGCGAGTCGATGCCGACTACAAGGGGGAGCCGGTCCAGTTCGATCACCCAGACGGCCTCAGCCATGCCAAGGTCTTCGAAAAAGACGCCCTTGAGGGTCATGCGATCCGCTGCCAGCGCAGCACACCCGCCGGTGAATGCGAGATACACGCCCTTTCCGTTCAGCTGGTCCCGCACGCGCGTTCCCATGCCGCCTTTCCCGATGAGCGCCCGCACTCCCTTGTCGAATAAGAACCCCGACAACTCGTTCATCCGGGCGGAGGTCGTGGGCCCGGCCGCGATCACCCGCTTGTCCTGGATGACCGGCCCGCAGTGGTAGATGACCGCACCCTTGGGATCGAAGGGTATCCCGTCCTTCTGCATCCGGAGGTGCGCCTCGTCCCGGGCCGTATAGACCAGACCCGAGAGTTCGACATGATCCCCCGCGTGGAGCGCGAGGACTTCTTCGCCAAGTGGGGTGCTGAGCTGGACGGGCTTGCTCATATTCTCACCTCAACCGTTGCATGCCGGTTCGCCCAGCACTGGATGTTCACCGCAACCGGCAGCGATGCCGTGTGGCACCCGGCGGTCTTTACCTTGACCGCGAGTGCCGTGAAGTCGCCGCCCAGGCCCATGGGCCCGATGCCGAGCCGGTTTACGGCCGCAAGAATTCCCCGTTCGTACTCGGTCATCGTGTCGAGGGGCTGGAGGAGGGCTTCCTTTGCCATGGCGGCTGCGCCATCAAAGGTCCCGCCGATGCCGACCCCTATTACGATGGGCGGGCAGGGCCGGGAGCCCGCGAGGTAGACCGTCTCGACTACGAACTTCTCAATCTGGCCCACCTGCGAGGGAAGGAGCATGCCGATCCGGGACATGTTCTCGGCGCCTGCACCTTTGGGAAAGACCGTGACGGTGAACTTTTCCCCGGGTTTTACGTGAATGGCCGGCATGCCGTGGCCGGTGTTGTCATTGGTATTGTGGCGGGTGAGGGGGGCCACAACGTTCGGCCGGAGGGGCACTTCTTTCGTTGCTTTTCTCACACCCTCGGCTACTGCTTCGTAGAGTTCCTGAGTAAGCGGAACATCCGGGGGGATGGTGAGGTAAATTACCGGGACTCCGGTATCCTGGCACATCGGGACGCCGAGTTTTTCGGCCATGGTGATGTTGGTTAAGATATTGGCAAACTCTCCCCGGGCTACGGGATTGGTCTCAGCGGCAGCGGCCTGTTCGATCACCCGGAGGACATCCGGGGGGAGGCGGATGACGGCTTCGCGGTAGGCCCGGAAGGTGGCGTCGGCGATGGTTGTATTGAGGGAGGCCGGATTTTTCATTTAATTATACTGGGAGTGGGGGGTGATATATCTACGGTTTCATTTTTTCCGTCGATAAATGACTTTCAAATAAATATTTAATTCTCGTCACTCGGGCTTCTGGTGATCGATATCGTTCACCAATAATCCCCCAGTATAACTGACTATGTAGTCGACAAATGAAATTTCGGGTTGATGAACATTTAAGTCGAGCCTCGAACAGCGATTTCATTACTTCACTCGGTATCAAATGTAAATTTGAATAGGATTCTAACATCTTTTCTGCAGCAAAATTGTCAGCATTGTCTTCATCGAGACAATAGGCTTTGTTAAAATATTTCCGATTAAGGAAAAACAAAAAAATAGGAATTGCCCACCAAGAGAGAAATAAAATAGGTGATACGTAGCGGAAAAGAATGAAAATACCCTCCCAAATTAATAAAAAAAGAACTGAACCAATTACTAACTGTGTCACTAATTTTCTCTTATTTGTTTCAACCCATTTTCTCTGTTCTAACACTCCTTGTTGTAAATGTCCTTCTTCATGAAGTAAAACCCATTTTAATTCATTGTCATTTAAAAAATCTAGTGCTTTCAAAGTATACTCTACAACTTTGTCGTTGGTATTCGCTCGAAAACCACAATTTGAACAAATTCCGTATCCCCTCCAAAACTAAGGGAAAGATCGATATTTTAGTAAATATATAC
>JBAXDE010000104.1:0-6761 GCA_037141115.1 Methanomicrobiales archaeon
GCCCGCCCTTCAGCAAGCCATGCCCGCAATGCGGCCACGGTCTCGCGCTGGGAGATTGCAAGTGGCACCTGCGTCTTCATGCAGCCAAGGATATCTTCAGTGGTGACCCGGCGCATATTCTCATTGAATGCAAGGTACATTGCATCGATCACGGTCTGCTCAATCTCAGCACCCACGTATCCTTCACTCTCCTTCGCGAGTGCATCTAAGGAAAATTCGGCTGGCAGGCACTTGCGTTTTTTCAGGTGCACGGAAAAGATCTCCCGGCGCTCTTCCGTATGGGGAAGATCGAGGAAGAATATCTCATCGAAACGCCCTTTTCGCAGGAGTTCGGGCGGGAGTGCGGCAATGTTGTTGGCCGTTGCCACCACAAAACAGGGCGCTGTTTTGTCCTGCATCCATGTGAGGAGGTGGGCAAACACCCGCTGGCTGGTGCCGGCATCGCCGCTGCCGAATGCAAACGCCTTTTCTATCTCGTCTATCCAGAGGATGCACGGTGCAATCGTTTCGGCAAGGGAGAGGGCCCGGCGCGTCCTCTCTTCTGACTCCCCGACCAGGCTCCCGAACAGCGCACCCACATCGAGCCTGAGCAGGGGCAGGTGCCAGAGATCGGCTATCATCTTTGCAGTCAGGCTTTTGCCCGTACCGGGAATGCCGATAAGGGCGATGCCCTTGGGAGCGGGAAGGCCATAGTCCCGTGCTTCCTGTGTGAACGCCCGTTCCCGCAGCCGGAGCCAGTCCTTGAGCTGGGCAAGACCCCCGACATTATCGGGATTTTCCGTCAGGCTATAGAATTCGAGAGCATCTGACTGGCTCAGCACATCTTTCTTATCGGCAATGATGGCATCAATATCCCGGTCATCAAGTGTCCCGTGCGTAACAATTGCCCGGGAGAATGAACGCCGGGCCTGGTTAAGCGTCATACCGAGCGCGGCCTGGATCAGTTTCTCCCTGCCTGCATGGGAGAGAGAACTGGTGATCCCGCTGGTTGCAAGGAGGCTGTCGAGTTCTTTGGAGAGTTCGGGAGCCCCCGGGGGTGGAAAATGGATGAGGACTGCTTCGTCCCGTATCTCCTCCGGCACGCGCTGGACCGGTGTGACGATCACCATCGTCCTCCGGCTGTATTTGAACTTCTGGGAGAAGTTGCGGATTTTGCGTTTTACCTGCGGGTTATTCCAGAACTCGTGGAAATCCTTGAGAAGGATCACCGCATTGTCATCGGTCTTGGCCATATCGTCAAGTGCTGCGAGCGGATCGCGGGACTGGGAGAGAAAACCGGCATTGCCGCAGACAACGGAGAATCCGTCCACGCTGTCCCAGGCGATACACTGGCGAGGGGGTTCCCATTTCTCACAGACCTCTTTGACCTGTGCCACTACCCGCTCTTCTTCCGGAGTCATCACAACCATGAGAGTGACGCGGGCCCGTAGCGAGACATTCAGTTTCCGTGCAAAATCCGGTTCCTTGTGCTGCATGGTTTATATCCACCTCCGCACGACAATCCGAACGGTCCCGTCCGCTTCATTTGTTTGCGACACTACCTCAAAACCGTCTTTTGCCGTTTGTTCGAGCACCATCTTCCTCGCGTACTCCTTCTGGATCGTTTCTGCCTGTTGCTTCAGTTCATCAGCAATTTTTTTCTGCCCGGTGCCGGACACTCCCCACCAGTCGGCAACCATATCGTAAGTGCCATCGCCGTTCTTCACAAACCCTACCCCATAGCCATCAGATTGTTTCGCGGCGATATCCACGGTGTGCTGCCCGTGATATCCTTTGATAGTTGTCTCGGTCTCGACCGTATGGCCTAATTCCTTAAGGCATTGGATCAGGGCCTCACGGTGACGGAACTGCGTCTTGATGCGGCTGAAATGTGACATGATGCGGTCAGACACCCCGGCAGCGGTGTGCGAGTGCTTTAACGAATGTTCCTTCAGGAAAGCCGGTGGCAGTGAGCGTGCCATCTGCATGTATCGTGAATTCGGCAATCTGCCCGGAAAGGGGGTTTTGATCTGCCGTCAGAGGGATTGAATCCGTAAGTGGGATGATCCGCTGGTTCGATGAACCAATCCACGGTGTATTGCATTTAAAGGAAGTGATATAGGGACCGGCAATCAGGAGATCGGTGACTGCAAGAAGGCGTTTCCATGCGGGCCGGGTGGACGAGAGTACGAGATCGGGAGAAAAACCGGTGAACGTGACAATCGAAAGGCCACCGTGCTGCAACCGTTCGCCAAGATCTCCCAGCGCGTCAGCCTGTGCAAACGGTTCACCCCCGGAAAACGTGACCCCGTCAATGGGTTCCTGTGCACAGATCCTGTCGGCAAGTGTTGAAGGGGTAACCTGTTGTGTTGGAGTGAATGGCAAAAACTGCGGGTTGAAACAGCCCTCGCAATGGAGAGGACATCCCTGCACCCAGACAACGGACCGGATGCCGGGTCCGTTCACGGACGAACGTGCAAGAAAACCTGCAAGGTTGATCGTGCTCTTTCGTCGGCATCCGGGGTCGTTGGTATCATGCACCTTCATTTTTCCGCCGCGTATTTATGGCTGTTAAATGATTCCGGTGTGGGTTATCGATCAATCTTTTAGTATTACCCAATATTTCCCGGAATGAGATTCACCCGCGGGGACGTGCAAATAAGCATACTTATGAGATACGATCTGACTATACATATTGGATTTTACCCCTTTTATAGCCATTGAAACGAGTTTATGTAATCCATAAGGATTTCGCTCAGTGATTTACTAAACGCGCAGAGATCATCTTCACGTTCAGAGTGCCCTTATTATCACCTAATTACAATATATCCGGCAGTGAAGGCGATATTTGACGGCACTTCAGTGCGGGTAGGAAAAGACGGACGTGTGCTCTATGAGCAGAGCGGGTACGGGCGCCTGGAAAAGGATGGCGTAAAACTCGCCCCCCAGGAGGCGCTCTATCTCATCTACCGCCAGAAGATCACACTCGATGGCTATACGTTTGATTCCCTGTTTTCAGAGTTTGCAAACGAACGCAATTTCCTCCGGAGTTTTCTGGTGTACCGGGACCTCCGCGAACGGGGGTACGTGGTGCAGACCGGCCCGCACGATTTCCGGGTGTTCCGGCGCGGAGAGAAACCCGGTACCGGAGAATCCCTCTACCTAGTCCGCGTGCTCTCGGAACGCGATCCCATCAGGTTTACCAAACTGATCGAGGAAGTAGTTGCGTCGCGCAACATGCGCAAGCAGTACGTGCTTGCGGTTGTCGATGATGAAGAGGAACTCACGTATTATGAGATCAAGCTGCAGGTGCTGGCTGATGCCTGCACTGCACTGGCACCCCTTACGAAACACGAAGCTGTGCTGATCGGAAGATCCGCAATGATCATGGTCAGTCCTTCGTCCGATCTCGAAGCAGCGGGTTTTGGCAAACGCTTGGATGATGAACGTCTCATGCTCTCTTCGGTTGAACTGCTCTATCTCATGGGAAAAGATATAATCGTGCTCCGGAAAGGAGATGTCCCGGTCAGTACCCCGGAGTTTTTTGAACTGGTCCGGGAGAATGATTCGGAACTGGCAGAGAAGGACAAGGTGTACACGGAACTCCGGTCTCATGACTATACCCCGAGGACCGGCTACAAGTTCGGCCATCATTTCCGAGTTTACTGCGGGAAGAACGTGCATTCCGACCTGCTGGTTCATGCAGTGGAGAACGATACCGCTCTTCCCATGAGCGCAATCTCGCGCTCGGTCCGGATGGCGCACAGTGTCAAAAAGAAGATGTTGTTTGGCGCTGTACATTCTAAAGGAATCCAATTCGTTGAATTTGCACGAATAAAACTGTGAGCACCTTTCATGCAAGAACCGCAGAATAATCCCTGGTCAAGCACCCCGTCGCTCGACATTGAAAAAACATTTGCCGATTTCGGAATCGACCCGATCGGGTCGGTACTTCCTGAACTACCGTCAGTTCCCTATTTTATGCGGCGGAACATTGTTGTCGGGCATAGAGACTACCGCCCCATCGCCCAGGCTATCCGGAATAAAACCCCCTTTCATATACTCACCGGGTTCATGCCGAGCGGCCACCCGCATCTCGGTCACCTGATGGTGATGAAGGAAGTGGTCTGGCATGTCCAGCAGGGTGGCAACGGGTACGTGACCATTGCTGACCGGGAGGCACACGCGGTCCGGGACCTTTCGTGGGAGAAGTGCCGGGAATATGGTAAGGAATATCTCGCCTGCCTCTATGCGCTCGGGTTTGAAGGCACGACGTATTTCCAGAGCAAAAATGAACGCCTCAAGGATCTTGCCTTTGAAGCGGCAATGAAGGTTAACTTCTCTGATCTCTCTGCGATCTACGGATTCTCACCGGAGACAGATATCGCCCATGCTGACAGCGTGATTACGCAGGTAGCCGATATCCTCTATCCCCAGATAGACCGGGAACCTGCCCCCACTCTTGTTCCGGTTGGTGTTGACCAGGATCCGCATATCCGGCTCACCCGCGGAGTTGCCCACAAGATGCGGATGTTCACAATCGAGGAGCGGGACGGCTACATCAGCGTCCGGTCCAAGAATGCACCGGAGGCGGCGCTCGAATCGGTGAAAAAGGCGTTCCCGCACGCGAAAAAATACGACGGCCACGTGGATATCAAAGATGCTCAGTGTGTTGACGTGAGCGCGAAGGTACGGGAGATCGAGCGGGCTCACGGCGGGTATGCCTTCTACACGCCCTCATCCACCTATCATATCTTCATGCCGGGACTTACGGGCGGCAAGATGTCGAGCAGTGTCCCGGAGAGCATCATCTCATTCTACGAGACCGAGGCAGTTGTCAGAAAGAAAGTGATGAGCGGGATTACGGGCGGAAGGGTGACCCTGGAAGAACAGAAGCGGCTCGGAGGCGAGCCGGACAAGTGCTCGCTCTATCTGCTCAATCTCTTCCACATGGTTACGGACGATACGGAACTGGCAGAGATCCGGCGGAAATGCACTGATGGAGAAATCACCTGCGGCCAGTGCAAGAAAGAGACCGCAGAACGCGTGGTTTCGTTCCTGCACGACTTTAAGGAGAAGATGGACTCAGCAATGGACAGGATCGAGGTGTGAGATGGCAGAACTGACGCAGAACGAGAAACGGTTGCTTGCAATACTGGAAAAAGAGAAGAAGGCAGATGCCCCGCATCTCGCGGGCCTGCTCGAAGCGACTCCTGAAGCCGTTGTGCAGTGGGCACACCTTGCGCAGGATAATGGTTTTGCCCTTGTTGAGAGGGCTGTGGCAAAAGAGTTCTCCTACACGGATGAGGGGAAAATCTATGCAAAGGACGGCCTCCCAGAGACCCAGCTCCTCCGGTTCATCCTGCCCGGCACAACCCTTGCCGATCTTCAGGAGCATGACGTATTCAAGATCGGATTTGGCCAGCTCCGGAAGAAAGGGCTTGTTAAGGTTGAAGGTACTTTAGTCACCAAAATTCCTGGTACCTCTAATGAGGAGTATGATTCCATCCTTGCCACTATCACCGACAAAGGACTTCTACGCGTGAATCCGGAACTTACTGTAGGTAAGGATTATGAGATTCCTGATCTTTTCGATGACACTTTTTTTAATAACCCAAAGGTTAAGGAACTCATCAAGCGGGGGATTTTGCAGGAAACGGAAACTGTCCGGTATATTATTGCCATTACTCCTGCCGGGTTAGCGCTTGTCAAACAAGGTCTCGATCTCCGCGGGGAAGCCGGCACCCTCACCCGCGACCAGATCATCTCGGGGGAATGGAAGAATCTCAATTTCCGCAAGTATGACGTGAGCAAACTTCCGAAGAAGGCCTGGCCCGGAAAGATTCACCCCTACCAGCGGATCATCGGTGAGATGCGGGAGATCCTGCTCGAGATGGGTTTTACCGAACTCTATGGAGGGATCGTCCAGCAGTCCTTCTGGAACTTTGACGCCCTCTTCCAGCCTCAGGATCACCCGGCCCGCGAGATGCAGGACACCTTCTATCTTAAGGAGACCCTCCCGCTCCCGAAGGGATACGAGAAAGTGAAGGCCATGCATGAGTGCGGTGGCGAGACCTCATCAACCGGCTGGGGCGGAATCTGGAAAGAGGAGAAGGCCGAGCAGTGCGTGCTCCGGACCCACACGACCAGTGTCTCGATCCAGTACCTTGCGAACAACCCGAACCCCCCCGTCAAGGCCTTCTGTGTTGGCAGGGTCTACCGGCGCGAGACCATTGATACAACTCATCTCGCAGAATTCGAGCAGCTCGAAGGGATCGTCATGGACGAGAATGTCTCATTTGGGAACCTGCTGGGAATCCTCCGCGAGTTCTATAACCGCATGGGCTTCGAGAGCGTACGCTTCAAACCCTCATTCTATCCGTACACTGAGCCGAGCCTTGATGCGGAAGTGTATGTTGACGGCATCGGCTGGATCGAGATGGGGGGTGCCGGTGTCTTCCGCGAGGAAGTTACTGCCCCGCTCGGCATCAACTACCCCGTACTTGCGTGGGGTCTTGGCGTGAGCCGGATTGCAATGCTCCGCCTCGGACTCAAGGATCTCCGCTACCTGCACAAGAGTGACGTGGCATTCCTCCGCGAGACTCCTTCCCTGCGCCCGAACAAGGGAGGTATCTGAAATGGCAGTCATTACGCTTCCTTACAAGTATCTCGAGCGACTCACCCGCACCGACCGGAAGACTATTCTCGATAAGGTCGCTTTCATCGGGTCTGATGTGGAGCGGATCGAAGACGACCATGCGGATGTTGAGTTCTTCCCGGAC
>JBAXDE010000105.1:0-6740 GCA_037141115.1 Methanomicrobiales archaeon
TGTATATATTTACTAAAATATCGATCTTTCCCTTAGTTTTGGAGGGGATACGATATCTATGGAAATTTTTCTCAGGGGACCTGATAAAAAAATGTTCCGGTCGATTGGATCTACTCGAACCGTATTAAAAAATTCAGAGACTGACCCATAAAAAATCTGATAGGAAATTCCCCGGGTTTTTCAGATCATTATGCAAAGGAATTAGTTCGATCAACCTCAACGAATATGAACTCATGATGGATGCATTTGAGCGTTTCGGGTTGCTCATCAATGAACGCGTAGTCAGGACGCCGGTAGGAATAGCGTCCATGGCAGGAATTGTAGACGCAGCCTATGTAATTGAACGAACAGGGCATATTGGCTTTGCATTCATTGGCGGTTATTCGATTGACCAGCCGACCATGGATGCTGCAAAGATCATTGCTGCACAGGGGGATCGCAGGGAATTTTTATACAATGATCCAATCGAAGAATTGGCCCGCCAGTGCACCATGATGGAAAACAGCACCGTGATCCTGGGAATCAACCTTCGCGGCAGCTCTCCCGGAGCCTTTAGTGCAGTTGCAGCGGCACTGGGAGACAAAATAGTATACGAGATCGATGCTCATTGCCGCCAGTCCGAGATGATAGCAGCCGGGTGTGGAGAGCACTACCTAAAAAATCCGGACCAACTGGTGGCTATTGTCCATGCACTCAAAAGCCATGGCGTTACGGTCTCGGTTAAGATACGGGCCGGTGTAGCCGCTGATGACCGGGAACTCGCCCGGGTACTCTGGAAAGCCGGAGCCGATATCCTGCATATCGATCTCATGGATTTTGGTCCGGCAAAACTCCGGCAGATCCGGAACAGTTGCCCCCTGATGCTCATTGCCAATAACTCGATCACCAGTTTTGACAAGATGAAAGATATGCTCTCTCATGGTGCGGATCTCGTATCACTTGCACGGCAGTCAGATATCCGGACATTATCGGGTCTGGATGCCGCCATAACACGATATGCAGATGAGGAGGGGTGGTACAATGCACCCAAGCAGCTCTGCCGCGGGGGAGACATCCGTTCATTGGCATTCTGCTGCATGCCGGTCAAAGAGTGCCCCCTCATCCCGACACTAACGCGAATGGAGATCACCAAAGAACAGTACATCCGCATGAAGCAGGATGCGGTGAAGGGAACACAACTCGATACCGGGCAGCAGACCTGTTTTGGCAGTCTTGTCTGGTGCTGTAAGATTTCATCTCCCTGCATGTTCCGGGATATGACAATCAAGCAGATTGGCCTTTCAAAGAAAGAATATATGCGCCTCAAACGCGACCTCTCTGATACCTTAATGTGCGGTGTTTTCCATGACATGCCTTCTCATGAGAGCAACTGAACGGGCCCAGCTTGCCATGATGCTGGAAGTGTGCGCATTTCCCAAGCCGGGCAATGTCGATCGCTGCCATGATTATCCGGAAACGAGCCTGGAACATTTCCTTGCATCCACCATCTTTGCCCGCCCGGCGCTTGAAGAGGCCGAGAAAGGTGTGGGACGGGTTGGCGAGATCATACATCACGCGGTCCAGCAGACCAATTGTCACAAGGGGGGAAACACCCACTTTGGGGCCTTCATCCTTCTCATTCCTCTTGTTTATGGCGGTTCCATTGAAGGAGCAATGAACGTGATCGAACGGACCGATACATCCGATGCAGTTGCATTTTACCGGGCATTCGGCCTGACAAAGGTCAGTACCTATGCGGAAAATGAACTGGATGTGAATGATCCAAAATCGCTTGATGAGTTGCGGGAACGCCAGATGACACTGCTCGAGGTCATGCAGCATTCTGCGGAAAATGATATGGTGGCCCGGGAATGGGTAACGGGATTTCCTCTGACCCGGCGGGGTGCGGACCTTCTCAGGCAATTTGGAAACGGCCGAAAAGCAATCGTTCAGATGTTCATCACCCTCCTTGCCCAGGAACCCGATACATTTATTGTAAAAAAACATGGCATGCTCGTAGCACAGGAGACCATGCGCAAAGCCCGGGAAGTGCTCGAAGGAAATGAAACTTTAGAAAATTTTGACCAGGACTGTATTGACCGCGATATCAATCCCGGATCAATTGCGGATATCACCATAGCCGCACTGTTTGTTGCTCTTGGAGAAGGCTGGGAATGGGACTCTTAAAAACGGGTATCAACGAAGTCATTGCCACAACGGAGTTCAACGCAGCTCCCATGGGAATTATTGTACGGGATGGCGTGGCAAGAATGGTCCTCTTCTCCGGCAGCCACACGGCCGCAAATGTTGAAAAAAACGGATGGCTGGTGGCAAATTTTGTTTATGATCCGATCCTGTACGTAAAAACTGCCTTTGAAGATATCGCTCAGGATAAATTTGCTGAAGAGACGATCAATGGTAAAAAAATGCATCGTCTCAGGGATGCGGATGCATGGGCTGCCTTTACCGTAACTATTGACAAAAAAACTTCCGAAGCCCTCATGGTGACCCTGACGCTCCAGAAAGAGATCATTGAAAGAGTATCAGTACACCCGGTCAACCGGGGTTTTAACAGCATAATCGATATCACCGTGCATGCTACGAGATACCGTCTGAACCGGGATCCTGAACTAAAAAAACAGATCGGATATCATGCCAGCATTGTCAGGAAATGCGGGGGAACCCGTGAACTTGCGGCACTGGATCTGCTGATGCAGTATATCTCGTAATTTTCAAGAGTTCTACTTCAATACAATCAAGGCAAAAAGAGCGGAAAGACCAATATATTTTTATAATTCCCGTGCAGTAAATCACTACATCTGCCCTGAAATGTATCTTTTACTAAAAACCGTTATTGCGAGGTATACCTATAATGCGACCAATCAGCAGGGAAAAAAAATTCATCTATGATATTTTTATTATTCTCAGTCTCCTTGCATCCATTACTATCACGTATATCTCTATATCCCGGGGAATTTATGACGTATTTCCCTATTTCTACCTGATTCCGGTAGTTCTCATTGCCTATTCCCGGCCAAAGATCAGCATATTCGTCACGGTATTTGTCGGGTGGCTCTATATCGGCCTTGTGTATTCACTGGGTCTTCCGGATACCGGCATATTTGCACGGGCAACGGTCTGGTTTTTTATCTTTGTCTCCATTGGGGTGCTCATCTCCACCTATTCACGGGAATACCGGAAAGAGGGGGAACGAAGCTGCGGTTCATTCTTCAACTCCCAGGCCGGGGCATTCAGTTATGATCGGGATAACCTGCAGATCCGGGATCCAAACCAGAAATTTTCACAGTTTATCGGTTATCCCTGTGATATGCTGCTGTCAAAGACACTTCCCGAGCTTATCACCAATATCAGAGAGCGTGAATCGTTTCTATCCAGGGTCCGGGATAAGCGGAGAGTCGGAGATATTGAAGTAAAATTTACCTGTGCCGACGGCAATAAACGCTGGGCACTGGTATCTGCCATGGACTGCACTGAACCGGCAATTCACTGCACGGCTGTCGATATCTCCGAACAAAAGCAGGCACAGGATGCTCTGCGTCTTGCAAACCGCAAACTCAATTTGCTCAATAATATTACCCGTCACGATATCCTCAACCAGCTCACCGGTCTCATCGGGTATCTTGAACTCTCCCGGGGCGATATAAAAGATCCCATCTTACTGGCCTATGTAACCAAAGAAGAACAGGCTGCAAATGCCATTCGCAACAGATCCTCTTCACCCGGGATTACCAGAATATCGGGGTTCATTATCCCCAGTGGCATAATATTGCAGAGACGGTATCGCTTGCAATGGCGACCCTTGATATTCACCAGGTAAAAGTGACCGTGAATCTTGCTGCTGTTGAAATTTATGCAGATCCCTTACTCGAAAAAGTTTTTTATAACCTGCTCGAGAATTCGCTCCGGCATGGTGAACGAGTCACTGATATAGAGATCCACTCGGTGTTTGTCCGGGACGGTATCGATATCATCATTGAAGATAATGGTGCTGGTATTCAGTCTGATGCCAAAGAGCGGATATTCCGGAGGGAATATTTCAAAAATTCCGGTTTTGGCCTCTTTCTAACCCGTGAAATTCTCGCAATCACTGATCTATCCATCACCGAAACCGGAACTTTCGGAACGGGTGCACGTTTTGTGATTCATGCACCCCAGGGCACATTCCGGTCTATGCCGGGAGAAAAGCCCGATAGTTAGGGTTTTTAGAAATCTTAACAAATATTCCAGAGAAATACAGGGATATCATCCAGGTTACAAAAATTTAACCGGATATGCATTGCCCTGATTATGATTAACAGACACGGGGCACAGGATCTCCCATAGGCGGTTCTATAAACCGTTCGCCGCCGATAGAAGTCTCCATGATCACATGAGCACCTTTTGTTACGGTACCAACAACAGCCGCATCTTTTCCATATTTGTGTGAATGAAGTGCAGATAATATTGCATCGACCTGGGAAGCCGGGACACCCATGACCACTTTCCCTTCATTTGCCACTTCAAGCGGATCGATTCCCAGCATGCCCGCAGCACTTCGCACATTCTTGCGGACAGGGAGTGATTCTTCCCTTATGCGGACACAGACACCACTTTTTCTTGCCATTTCATTGATGGCATTTGCAAACCCGCCGCGGGTAGGATCTTTCATTGCATGGACGGAACCCGCTTCGAGCACCTTCTCTACCATACCCCAGAGGGGAGAGACATCCGATTTGATCTGTTCCCCAAGATCGAAGCCTTCGCGGTGGGCCATAATGGCAATTCCATGATCGCCGAGGGTTCCTGAGACAATGATTGCATCACCGGGTGCAAGTCCATTATCCCGCACAACCGTTTTTGCAATGCCAATGCCCGAAGTATTGATCGCAATACCGTCAAGAGCACCCCTTTCCATCACTTTTGTGTCGCCGCAAACGAGATTTGCACCGCATTCACCAAGGGCCTCATCCATGGAAGCGACGATCCGTGCGAGATCATCGATCTCAAAGCCCTCTTCAATGATCATACCGCAGGAAAGGGCAATTGGCCTGCCCCCCATCATTGCGAGATCATTGATAGTGCCGCAGACCGAGATTCTGCCGATATCTCCCCCCGGGAAAAAGATCGGGCGGACTACATGAGAATCGGTAGTAAAGACAAGATTTTCTCCGGCAAATGGTATGACGGCTCCATCATCCATAGCCTCAAGTCCGATCCCCCCGGCATTGTTGTGTGTGAACTTCGTGAGCGTCTGCAAAAGTTCACCCATCACTTCCCCGCCGGCTCCGTGCATCATATTGACTTTCATTTCAGTCTTCAACCTCTATCTCAACATTTGTGACAACAATTTCCCTGCCTTTTATCATCCGGGGCAGGGCCCCGCAACCCGGACAGATATATATTTCTTCTCCGGAATACCCGCAGGGGCAGGTGGTTTGCGGGGGCATTTCAGTGCAGACGAGCACTGCTTTTTCAAAAAGGGGATCGTCTTCTTTTACCGTATCAAACAAAAAAATTACCTGCTCGGGATTTACCATTGCCATCTTGCCAACTTCAACGCTGACTCGTTTGACCCTGCTTGCATTATTCTCTATTGCTGCCTTACGTGCGGTAGCGTACAGGTCATAGGCAATGGAAAACTCGTGCATCACTCCTCCAGAGCAGCGTAGACCTGTTTGAACAATTCCCGGGTCTCAAGTCCTTCTTCACGGGAGAGCCGCTGGATGGCAAACCCGACATGAACTAAGACGAACTCGCCAACCTGCACATCCACAAGATCGAGTCTCACGTCCTGCTTGAGATCTCCATAATCCACCAGGCCGATATTTCCCTCTTTTATTTCAAGCACTTCTGCGGGAACTGCAACACACATCGATGATCCTCTTTATGATATCTGAGATGTACTGTGTGAGGTTCAACCACATAAAAACAGTGATATTGATACAGCGCCGTCAGTTATACCCACTTCTGGTTGAACGATACGGCTTCGAGAATTGATACATCCATTGCCTTGTTGACTACTTGGATCTTCGCTATTATGCCGGAGAATTCTTTCTTTTAAGACTGACGATCCACCGTATTTTCTCTTTGGTCAACTTCTGATATTGGAAATACTTTCGGACAGTACAGATCCAGTAAAAAGGTGAATTATCTAAAGGATATCCCCCATTACAACAGCATCGGGTTCTACCGTGACACCGGGAGCGATACAGACACCCGGGCCGAGGACTGCATTTTGCCCAATGATACATCCATCTTCCAGGATGATACCCCGAGATCTTCGATGAGGGACCTGGGAAGCAACAGTCTCGCTTAAGAATTGGACATTGTCCCCGATAACAACCCGGTTGTCAATCCGGGTAGAGCGGGAAATATTAACCGCATCGCCAATAATCACGGAATTGGCAATCACCACATCCATATCAATAAACGAATCATTGCCAATAGTTACTTCATCGCCAATGGCAGTATTATCCCGGATAAGGACATTATTGCCGCACCGGAACTGGTTCCCGATGAATACATTGCAAAAAATTGTACAGTGGTCCCCCATGACAGGGTCAGATCCAATCCTGACATCCGGAAATTTGTCCTGCCTGAGGGCAGATGGTGAAGGGAGTCCAATCAGAGTTGAATGCATAATCCTGGACAACCTCAGCTTATTCTGCGGAGTTTCGGGTATCATGGAATTCTCCTTGAGATAATTTGAATTATCAATTGGATATATAGTATATTTTATTATTATTTTAACAACAGTATAC
>JBAXDE010000106.1:0-6690 GCA_037141115.1 Methanomicrobiales archaeon
TAAATCAATTAGACCAAGAACACTTTTATCCGTTTAGTGGCAAACTTGGGATAAAGTCGTAAATTTTTCAAGCCGAACATCACTTTGTGCGGTTCAACAGATTAGTAAAATAGATTGAGATTGAGGGTGATTTTTCCCCCGCATTCTGCTGCCGCCTAAACGGTCAGCAGTTCAATCTTGATGTCCCGTGCTTCGTTACCGAAGTGGATCATCGCACAGTTCCCGTCACTTGCCGGGCCTGGATTTACAATTTTTACTCCATCGACTTCCATAATACCCCGTGCCTCATGAATATGGGCACAGCACACGATATCGAATGATTTCATGTGTTTCCGGATACTGTGGCTCCCGATATGCTCGGTGCCGGGCATATCGAGAATCTCGTAGGGAGGTGCATGGCAGAGCAGTACGTTGTGTACAGACTTTTCCATCTTTTTCATCGCGCTGTTCAACACGTCATCTATCTGCTTGTCGGTCAGCTCAAACGGTGTTCCGAATGGTGTGGGGTTGGAACCGCCACAGCCTGCGATAGTCATCTTGCCAAGGTTGATACTGGAACCATGGAGGCTGACGGCATCGGAGTGTTCAAGGGTCTCGAGAATCTCACGCGGATCACAATTTCCGGGAACTGCAAAGCACGGCACATCGATACGTGAAAGCACGTCGTCGACCGCGTCAACTGGACCCATATTCGTGATATCTCCTGCAATAAATACCGCTTCTGGATTCAATTCCAGAAATGAATCAATTTTACCGAATTGACCATGGAGATCTGCTATCAATAGCACATCTTTCATGGTATATCATTTGAAGGGGGTCTAAAAAACCTTATCTCAGGTTCACTCCACGAACCCGTGATTTTTCCCGCCAAAGCGAGTTTCCCGCATGCTTTTTCGGTCTCCTTCAGGAGAGGACGCGCGGTTGTACCGGCGAGCGGGGTTCCCGGCAAAGGGATGAACCGGTGAACATGGACTTTTCCGGACCGGGCTACCTGCCGGATAAGGTCAACCGTTGCCAGTTGTTCCTCGTCTGTTTCAAACGGAAAACCAACGATAAAATCTACTACCGGAGTGATACCGGACTCCGTACAGAGATCAACTGCCTGCATCACATCATCGACTGTGTGCCCGCGATGCAACCGTTCCAGCACACTATCACTTCCAGACTGCGCCCCGAAGTGGAGTTTCGTGTTCGTGCAGTACTGGTTCAGGAGGGCGAGCGACTCCCGGCAAACAAATTCCGGGCGAACTTCTGAGGGAAACGTACCAAAGAAGATCTGGTTCTTAAGACGTCTGAAAAGGGCCTCGATCTTATCCCAGCGCGGGTGGATCCCGTCAGAGCCATACGCGAACGCATTGGGCGTGACAAACCGGGCATGCTCGTACCGGTTCGAGAACTCTGCGATAGCATCGATCGAGCGGTGCCGCATGCAGTGTCCAAATATCTGCGGCGTCTGGCAGTACCCGCACCGGAACGGGCACCCCCGCGAGCACTCTACAAATCCCTGCTTTTCTGAAAATGCGGGGTATGCATCGAGCCGGACAGAAGACAATGCCGGCTCGCAGTGATCGCGGGTTGCCACACCAGAAACAGGGCCGGTGCCTCCCCGCTCGATCGCTTCCAACAGCCGGGGCAACGTGTATTCTCCTTCCCCGACGATTACATAGTCTGCATACTTCGCTACCTCGTGTGGACAGGCAGTTGCATGCGGTCCGCCAACAACCGTGATACAGTCAGCACCGGAGATTTCTTCGCTATAATATGACTCATTGAGCGAATTGAGACTATAGCAGGTCACATCAGATGCCGGTTGATCCACTACCCTGAGGGAAAAACCATCCTGCTCACATGCGGCAGTAAGGGCAGCATGAGAGTTCCGCGCTGCATGAATCTGTCGCCAGTTTACCTGCATAATGAAAAGCTCTTCCTTTTTATTCCAGTTAAAAGAGAGGATAGAAAATTTACTGACGAGTACGGTACGGGCTCTGCACATCATTGATCGTGTAACTCTGCCCATTGTCCAAAGACACCCGGACAACCACGCGATCGATCTGTTTCGTGCCTTCAAGCTCGACCTGATCGCCTTTGTTTGTACCAATGGTCGTTGTCATTACCAGACCGTCAGAACGGTACAGGGTAACATCGATCTTCTTTACATGGATCTGGCCCATGCCCCCCTGGAAGATAACCGGGATATTACCCAGGTAATCCTTCTCACCGACATTGGCCATCACCAGGCTATACTCTGGAACTACATCTGTTGGCGATACAACCAGATTCGAAGTAGAAGGAGAAGAGCCGGAAGACCCTGTCCCGGACCCGGTGGTAGTTGCCACAGGTGAAGTCTGTGTCCCTGTACATCCCGCAATCGCTATCGCAGCACAGATGAGCAGGATCACGGAAAAGGTGACTCGGTATTGCATACCAGAACCTACGAGCTGGAGTTATTTGATGTTTGTGCTCGTACCGTTTATGCGCTCATCAGTTCGCCTTCATACTCCATCTCACCAAGCCCCCCATCCACAGTCACGATAGTTCCGTTCTTCAACCGGTTGAATGGCACATCTACCCGGTCGATCATGGGGATCTGGCTGATGATGGCACCCGTTGCAATGATCGCTTCGGCTTCAGCATTCACAATAGCTGATGGGGCATGCCCATTCCGGCTCAGTGCATACAGCACATATGATCCGACCGTTGAACCCTTGCCATAAGGAAAGACCAGGACTTTACCGGCAATAGACTGACCCTGGAGCAGGTGGCCTTTCTCGACAATAATACCGGATTCCGGGTCTACCCCGGACAAAAATGAGATCGGCTGCGGACTTACGAGGAGCGGACCGCAGGCCTTCCCCGTTGAGATACTTCTTCCCCTTATTAGCAAAATCACACCTAATAAATGTTTGAAGATTTCAGTATATGATAGATATGGAAGAGACTGCCATCAATAATTCTTCACCTCAAAATGAGCTCAAATACCAGATACAACTCAATGAGCTCGAGGCTTCTCTGCTTGATTTAAGGATGAAAGCGGATGAGCTTTTAAAGGAGAACGGCCAGCTCAAGCGCGAGAACAACCAGTTAAAGCGCATGCCGCTCTTTGTTGCGGTGGTTGTCGATATCCTTGAAAACGGGGAGATCTATCTCCGGCAACAGGGCAATAACCAGGAATATCTCACCCAGGCATCAGAAGAACTCCGCCCGCTCATCAAACAGGGCGCAAAAGTTGCTGTCAATAACGCTCTCTCTATCGTGAAGATAATCGGCAATATCTACGATTCCCGTGTCCGCGTAATGGAACTCGAAGAATCTCCGGATATCAGTTATGCCCAGATTGGGGGTCTTGTCGAGCAGATCAAGGAAGTCCGTGAAGCGGTTGAATACCCGCTGACCCGCCCCGAAATCTTCAAACGCGTTGGCGTTGAGCCGCCAAAGGGAATCTTACTCTACGGAGCACCAGGAACCGGTAAGACCCTGATTGCAAAGGCCGTGGCTCACGAAGCCCATGCAACCTTCATCCGCATGTCTGGCAGCGAACTCGTACACAAGTTCATTGGAGAAGGAGCAGGCCTTGTCCGCGAACTTTTCCAGCTGGCCCGCGAACGTGCCCCGGCGATCGTCTTTATCGATGAGATTGACGCAGTGGGAAGCATGCGCACCAATGACGGGACGTCCGGAAGTGCCGAAGTCCAGCGGACTCTCATGCAGCTTCTGGCCGAGATGGACGGGTTTGACACCCGGGGCGATGTGCGGATCATGGCCGCCACCAACCGCGTGGATATGCTGGACCCCGCCCTCATCCGGCCCGGTCGTTTCGACCGCTTGATCGAAATCCCCCTGCCCGACCTTGACTCCCGACTTGAGATCTTAAAGATCCATTCCCGGAACATGCATATGGATAACGTGAGCCTGGAAGTAGTATCGGCACTGACCGACAAGGCAACCGGTGCGGAACTCCAGGCAATCTGCCGTGAAGCGGGCATGATGGCTGTCCGGCGCGAAGCAATATCTGTGGGTATGGTTGATTTTACCACTGCGGTAAAGAAGGTCAGACTGGACAAGATGTCTGACACCCGCATGTATATCTGAAAACGGGGTTCTACCATCAGGATCGCACAGGTTCATCACAAAGAGATCGCATGAATATCCTCGTGCTCCAGAAAACAAATATTGATCTCCACCACACTCTTTTTACCTCAGAAACCAGCCGGATGGTGCTGCGTTTTTACCACCCGAAGAGAAAGCCCTGCGGGGTATTAATCACGACAACCTCGCTTGGGAGTGCTATGTCTCTCGTGGCAGAACTACGGTGGTACATACGGCGTTATGCAAAAGAATCACTCTTTGAAGTGGCAAAAGGGGTTTACTGCACCCAGCAGATGGCACAGGATATCTATTACGAGCGGGTAACCGTTCTCGGCGCTACCTGGCCATACCGGAGGCTCTACGGGTTTAAGGATGGCAAACTGATCAGCACCGTGATCATGTCACCGGGTTCTACAATTGAAGAATATCACCAGGAATACGCGGGTGTCGATAAGGCAATCGAGATCTGGTGCACACAAGACGAAGTGGAAGATATCGGAGAACCCATTCCGCTCGAAGAACCCGGCGGGAATACTTGAGTATAATATCTGCCTCAACTATTAAAAAAATCCAGTTACTACCCTTAATGAATGGCGATAAAAAAAATAAATTTTTTTTACTTATGCAAACATCTCGCCTTCAACACCAACCGGGCCACGGTTGAAATCAAAGACTACCTTTGCTACAGCTGCACGGAAATTTTCCTGTGTAATGGTTGGGCACTCTTTCCGGATTGCAAACATACCTGCCTCCATACATATGGCATACAGGTCAGCTCCGTTCCTGCCATCAGTGAGCTGGGCTATCTCTTTGAGGTTGACATCATCAGCGATCGCAAGGGTGCGGCTGTGGACCTTTAAGATCGAGAGCCGCCCCTCTACATCGGGAAGGGGAATCTCGATGATCCGATCGAAACGGCCGGGCCGGAGCAGTGCCTTATCCAGGATATCAATCCGATTGGTTGCACCGATGATCTTCACATCGCCCCTGTTCTCAAACCCGTCCATGCCGGCCAGGAGCTGCATGAGTGTACGCTGTACTTCACGGTCGCCGGAAGTATTTGCTTCCGTGCGGGATGCGCCCACCGCATCGATCTCATCGATGAAGATGATGGTCGGGGCCTTCTTCTTGGCAAGATCGAAGAGTTCGCGGACTAGCCGGGCACCTTCGCCAATATATTTCTGGACCAGTTCTGAACCGACAACCCGCATGAAATGGGCATTGGTCTCTTGGGCCACTGCTTTTGCCAGCAGGGTCTTTCCGGTGCCCGGCGGACCGTGAAGCAGCACACCCTTCGGGGGCATGATACCGATCTGACGGAAGAGTTCAGGACGCTTGAGCGGCAGCTCCACGGCTTCCCGAATCTCATTGATCTGGGCTGAAAGACCACCAATATCAGCGTAGGTCTCGGTAGGGGAATCCACCAGTTCCATACCATAGACCTGCGAATCGAAACTGTTGGGCAACAGTTCGACAATCGCCAGCGACTGCTGGTTGAGTGTGCATCGCACACCGGGCTTCATCTCTTCGGCATTGATCGATGGCGAACTTCGTACCATGAACCGGGGCCCGGCACTGCTGCGCACGATCACCCGCGAGGCATCGACCACATCAGTAATCGTACCGATGATCAACGGGGGGCTCCGGAGCTGCTCACTCTCGCTCTTGAGCTTCCTGACCTCCCGTTCATACCGTATCTTCTGGGTCTCTATGTAACGCTTGTCGGTCTCGGTCTGTCGCAGTTGTTCGCGCAGCTCAAGGTTCCGGGATTCCAGGTTACCTACACGCTCCATCATCTGGACTTCAAGCTCATGCTTGTCGTTCTCAATCTGGCCCAGCTGCTCGCGGAGCTGTTCCGAGAGCGTCCGGTACAGCCGGTACAGCTCTTCAGGAGTTTGGGTGTCAGAGGACTTGTGGAGTATGTCGCCCATCTCGTATCTCAATTAGGTATATAGGGAAATTGGATATAAAGTGTTTGTGAGAATATGCAGTGTGAAATGTGCGGAGAAACGGTACGCGGCGCCCCAAAGTTAGTCCGTGTCGAAGGAGCCGAACTCCAGGTATGCTCCAAGTGCGAGAAGTTTGGCACCGAGGTGCAACAGGTCCGAAGAACGGACCTCCTTAAACTCACTACCCGGGGTCCTGCAACAAAATCTGCCACACCTGCCGCAGGTGCGGCAGGTCAGACCTGGCACAAGCGGGACATGTTTGATTTCATGGGAGGAGAGGTTGTTGAGGATTACGCAGCCCGTATCAAACAAGCGAGGATGGAGAAAGGCCTCACCCAGAAAGATCTTGCCATGCAGATGAAAGAGAAGGAGCACTTGATCAAGAAGATCGAGAATGCCGAACTGATCCCCGAAGAAAATGTCCGCAAGAAATTAGAGAAAGTGTTAGAGATCCAGCTTATCGATGCTCCGGCCGAGATAGAAGCGGGGAAGAAAGTACCGGGTAGTATCACCTCAACTCTTGGCGATCTCACGATCATCAGGAAAGTCAAGAAATAATCCACCCCGTTTTTTATCATTTTTTAAAAAGGTCCTTCGCCAGTCACTGCCGTCAGGTTAATTTTGAAAACATAGATATCCATCAGATATTAGTAGC
>JBAXDE010000107.1:0-6647 GCA_037141115.1 Methanomicrobiales archaeon
GGCCCCCACCCCCCTCCGGTTACACCCACCCGGGCATCGCTTCTGATGGAGTTACGACAAAGAGCAAATTCCATCACTCAAAACAAAAGGGGGGGTGGTACCCTGTCAAAAATTTGAGGGGGGGATACTCCACCCCCTCTCTAAAAAACGAGCGGGGGTCCCCCTCCCCATCTGTCTTGTGTCAGACAGGGTACCCCCTCGTAGTTTGTAACGCAGCCTATCCTAACTCGAAAGTAGTAACCCCAAAGATCTCATCCATCGGGAGAGCAACGGGAACCGGAGAGGAATACATCCGGGCTGTGTAAAAGACCGTATTCATCTTCCGGTCCTGCACGAGCGCAACTGCAGCAGCATTCGGAACTGGTATATCGAGATAAAACGGCTCACCGGGTATCTCCGCAACAAGACCATCAAGAATCCGTTCAGCGGTAGCCCGGTCACGGGCAAAGAGCGGACCGATCTTGTGACCCGTGTGGCAGACCCGACGCACACCAAACCCGGCAATCTTACCATCACCGTCAAGCTGTGCGAGCCCGTAATGCCCCTTCTGCCCAATCCAGCAGCGGAGGAACTGCTCCCTCCGGGCGGGGAAGTGTGCCGCGTCATAGTCAGCCAGCGTGTTGAAATCCACATCCGGTATTGGGGTCAGTCCCTTTGGAACGGCACCCTCGCCAATCCCCTCATACCGGGCATTGTTGTAGTGCAGGAAGAGACCACCTTCTTTCTCGTACTTGCCCACCATCGCAATCACGCCATCACACCCCACCACCCGGGAACCGGCATGCTGCATCGCGTAACGGTAGAGTTGCATCCCGATTCCTTTGGCACGATATGCTGGATCTACAACGAAAAGACCGTAAAACGAGAAGCGGTCATCATAGTTGACCACCGAGACCGTACCTACAATCTTCCCGTCCGCTTCAGCACAAAAGAACCCTTCCGGATCAGCAGCAGCAAAACAGGTCGCATCTGCAAGCCCGGGATTCCAGCCCTCACCTGCAGCCCATGCTACCGCGACAGCAATTTCATCACTTGTCATTACCCGGAATTTCGTACCCGCCACATCCCTTATCTCCTGCTACGGTTATTAGCAGGATAGCTACATACACATGACGGTTTTTACCGGGCCCTGGACCATTATTCACCGCACATTATTACAGTGCGTTCCGACCATTTTTGGATCTGCCATAGCATAGTCTATTATGGGAAACATTCAGGAAAATCCGAAAAAAAAGAGTGATGATTTACCCTACAGGGCATTGACCAGCGATCTGCGGGTGATTGCGCCAAAGAGCTTCCCGTTATCCATCACCGCAATCGAACTGATATTCTTTTTTATCATCGTATCGATGACCGCAGAAACGGTAGCGGTGCGTTCCACAAAGAGGAGCGGGGCACTCATGATATCCTTGACCAGCAGGTTCCGGATCCGGTGATACTGGTGATTGTCACCAACCGCTTCGCGGAACTTGCGCATAGCCACAGCCACATCCGTCTCGGTCACGATACCGGTGAACTTCTCATGCTCGGTTACAATAAACCGGGAGATGTTGTCGTCGAGCATCCGGCGCCGCAGGTGAACAACCCGTTCATTTGCCTCAATGGTGACGACCTTTTCTACCACCTCATCCATCGCATTCTCCGGTTTGATCTTCTTGAGCAGGTCAACCATACCGACCTGGCCGATAAGTTTGTGATCAGCATCGTACACCACAACCAGCTTGTAGCGCTGGAGCAGAGGAATGAGCACATTGATGTTCTCATCCGGATAGACGCTGGTGAAATCCGCATCTACAACACTTGCCACATGGATTGCCGCAGGAGCGAGATCGGCATTCTGCTTGCTCCCCAGCTTCTCTGCTATCGCCTGTCTGGAGACCGTGCCGGTTACAGAGTTATTATGAACCACTATCAGAGGGTCGATACCTTCTGCAAGCATCTTATCGAGCGCTTCGGTGATCGTTGCCGATTTGGCTATGGAGGTCGGTTTTACCATTACGTCTTTGATAAAAACTTCTTTTGTCATTTCGCCACTTCCTTTATGATATCATCGCGTTTTATGATCCCGGAAATCGTGCTGTTCTCCATGACAACAAGGCTGTTGACATGATCTCTGTCCATCATTGCGATAGCTTCGGGGAGCAGGGTAGTTGCAGGTACCGTGATAACGGGACTCGTCATCACGTCTTCTGCAATCACCGAGGCGACCATGAGCGAACTTGTGCCCCGGGCCCCTTCGGCGTTTTCACGTCTCATTATGGCTACGTCTTTTCCAACCACACCTGATATCTTGGGTTCATCTTCATAGAATGCAAGGTTCGTTTCCGTGATGATTCCGGCAGGCTGGCCATCATCGTCCATCACCAGCACCTTGTCATTGCGTTCACGCATCACACTGATCACATGATCGAGCGAATGGTAGCGGTTGACCGTCACCACATCCTCCATCACGTCCCGGACCGTGAAGTTCAGGCCACGGACAAGGGCGGATTTCATCAGATCGGTCTTGGTGATGATCCCCACTACGGATCCTTCTTCAATCACCGGGACGCTGCTGAAATTCCTCTCTGCAAATAACTTTGCAATGGAGTGGATCCCGGTACCGGGACCGATAGTCACGGGATTTTCGGTAGCAAGGGCGCCCACCGGGATCCGGTCGAGCGGGCGCCGCCTCCACGCAGGTTCACCCTGCTTTAATCGATAGGCAATATCCTTTTTTGTCAGGATTCCGGTCAGTTTCCCGTCTTCCATTACCAGGATACGGGATATTTTGTGTCTCACCATCAGGTTCCGTGCATGTGCCACGGTAGCATCCGGAGAGATGAAAAAGACCGGTGAGGTCATTACATCACGTGCGTACATGGTAATCATCCCCTTGCAAATGCCCGGACCAGATCAAACTCGGTCACGAGCCCGATCAGCCGGGAGCCTTCAATCACCGGCAATGCTCCGATGTTCTTTTCAAGCATCTCGCGTGCTGCATCATTGATGCTCTTTTCCGGCGTAGTGGTGAAGAGATTTCCCCCAATCAGGGTCCTTACGGGCAGGTTCATCACATCAGAGACATTCCCGGTGGTCAGTCGCGAGAAGACTTCCCTGCCACCAAGATAGCACATCAGGTCTGTTGCTGTGATGATCCCATAGACCACATCATCGCTCACGACCGGTAACCGGCGGAACCGGGATTGCGTCATTTCACGGGCCACGTCTGCTATAGGGCAGTCTGGAGTTGTCACCCGAAGGGACGAACTCATCACGTCTTCAACTTTGAGCGAACTCTGCTGCGCCCCCAGCACCCGTACCACATCGCGTTCGGTAACAATGCCGGTAAGCACCCCTTCGTTATCAATGATAGGGAGTCCTCCAATCTTCTTTTCAACAATCTCATTGACCGCATCGCGGATCGTTGCATCCTGAGTGAGCGTGACAATCTGCTGGGTCATAATGGTGCGGACATTCTCGTTGACTGCCGAGAGCAGGTTGCCCCCGTGTTTAACCTGCACGAGTTTGTACTTGTAACCCCCGCCCATGAAATTGATCACATCACCCGAAGTGATTATTCCCCGCAGTTTCTTTGTACCGGCATCGGTAACGGGGAGTCTCCGGAAGCCGCACTTTGTCATCTGTTCCACGGCCCCGATAATGCTCGTAGTGGGGGGTACTGAAATGACGTCGTGGGTAGCGATCGCCATGATCTCGCCTTCCTGCTCTGCAATATGTGATTTGAACTCAACCGGACCGCGGTCGAGTTTACCCTGCATCTTCAAGAGCCGGTCGCCCTGTTTGATGCCCCGTTCGTTCTGGTGCATTCTCCCTCATCCGGGTCAAAAGACCCGGTGTCGCTAGATTATTCCTGGACTTAAATTTTCCAGAGGTATCCTGTCCGATTTTATTCTGCTGCTGATATTTCAGGCAAGTGCTGCAAGGATGTCATGCCGGTCAATAATCCCGACAAGAGTCTCCCCATTGAGAACGGGAAGCCTGCTGACATCATGTTTTACCAGCAGTTCTGCTGCGTAAGATATCGGCTCATCGGGGGCGATCGTAACCACATCCCGGGTCATCACGTCCTCGATCGTTGTATGGGCATGCCGGGCAACTGCTGAACGCACCCGCTGGGTACTTATCAGGTCACGCCGAGAGATGATGCCGACAAGCCGCTTCTTGCTAATAACGGGAAATGCAGTGAACCCACTCTCTATTATCAAGGACTGGATCTTCTGGAGTTCATCGGCAGGATCTGCTGCAACAACATGTGTATTCATATGTGAGGCAACCGCTCCGTGCAGTTCATTGCGCGATATGATGACGGGGAAGAGTGCCGATAGCAGCACACCTCCCCGCAGATGGTTGGTGGAGTCAACCACCGCAGCGCTATCCGTATGGAAGCTCTTCATTGTTTTTGCCACCAGTTCGATTGAGTCCTGGGGATGTACCACCGGTGCATCCTTAACAAATCCCTCAACCGTAACATTCGATTTTGTTGCAGTTACCCGCAACCCATCCGTCAGGTCGATATAGCCGAGGAGGTTTTTCTTTGCATCCACGACATAGACTTCGCGGAACCGGTCATCTCTGAGAATTTGCCGTGCTTTTGTTATCTGGTCATTGTTCTTGAGCACAGGGATCTCTGATATGAAATCCTGTGCTGTCTTCATGTGATCTTATCCTCGTCACGGCAGCCAGGACAGAGCATTGATCCGTCCACCCGCTTAAGGTCATCAGACATCTGGCTGCAGCGATCACAGACCCCCTGCTCAATCATCTCTTCGCGGTTGATCTCGATGAGATCTTCCAGCAGATCATTGAGTTCTGTTGAGACAGTAAGGAGATCCCGGACCGTAACAATACCGATCACCTTGTTGTGATCATCCACTACAGGGAGTCTCCTTACCTTGTGCTCAATCATCATATGGGCTGCATCGCCGGATGTTTTATCCACACTCACTGTAATGAGTGGCGTGCTCATGATTTCATTCACGTGTACTTTGCTCGGTTTGAGATCCTTTGCCACCACCTTGCAGTTGATGTCTTCCTCAGTGACAATACCAATGGGCTTGTTCTTGTCGAGGATGATTACACTGCCGACTCCTTCCTGGCACATCGCCTTGGCAGCCTGGGCTACCGTGGCATCTATGCCTATCATAGCCGGATTGCGCGTCATCACTTCCCCGATGGGGACATGGGTTTCAAACCGGATTGCGCTCGTTGTCTTTTTCATGAGTCACCTCCTTGGTGCTTTTTGTTCTGATGTTTTTACAATTAGCATACTCCCACCCCCTTGTATAAATCCATTGTGGCAGTACCAAACAACAATGCACGGCAGTAATAGAAGGTGGAAGCCGCGCGGAAGATACCGGACATCCTACGGGGATCCTCCACTCGCAAATACGAGAAACCTAATAAACTGCGTATTCAATACACTACTAACGAATCATGGTGAATTCTTTGTACTCCGGTACATTGCGTAGCCAACGAGGTGTAGAATGAAAATATTTTTTCAGACGTTTGGTACGGCAAAGAAGAAATTTTCCAATTTCCTCAATTCATTTTTCAAGAAGAAAAAGACCCGTATCGGTATTTACGGCCCTCCAAATGCGGGAAAGACTACGCTGGCAAACCGTATTGCCCGGGACTGGACCGGCGATGCCATCGGCCCGGTAAGCGAGATCCCCCACGAGACCCGCAGGGCCCGGAAGAAAGAAGATATCATCATTTCGGGCGCCAACGGAAGCACGGTAACCATGGATATCGTGGATACGCCGGGTGTCACTACCAAGATCGATTACCACGAATTTTTAGAGTTCGGTATGGAGAAGGACGAAGCGATCATCCGCGCCCGGGAAGCTACCGAGGGTGTTGCTGAGGCCATGCACTGGCTGCGCGAGGATATCGATGGCGTGATCTACATGCTCGACTCGACGCTCGATCCCTTCATGCAGGTAAATATCATGATGATCGGGATCATCGAGAGCAGGAATCTCCCGGTCATCATTGTTGCAAACAAGATCGATCTCGCCGATGCTGCGCCGGCACGTATCCGCAGCGCGTTCCCCCAGCACCCGGTTGTCGCTATCTCGGGCCTTGAGGGCAGGAACGTAGAAGATCTCTACGACACCATGCTCGAATACTTCGGGTGAAGACCATGCCGCACAAGTGTACGAAATGCGGACGGGAATACAAGGACGGCTCAACCGAGATCCTGAGAGGGTGCGCGAGCTGCGGCGGCAAGAAGTTCCTCTACGTCAAGGAAGAAGAGATCAACAAGGATGTGCTCGAGGAGAAGTCCATCGAAGAGATCGCTGATGAGTCCAAAGAAGAGGTGCTTGAGATTGTCGAGCAACCCACAACCCGGAAAAAGGAAGTGGAGATGTATGACCGGGTCGAGACGATCCGGATTGTTTCGCCCGGTTCCTACGAGCTCAATTTAGAGAAGATGGCAAAAAGCGATGAGCGGATCGTGAGCGTGGGCAAGGAAGGCAGTTATATCATCGATCTCATGTCCATGGCAAAAGAAGAGCCAAAGAGGAAGCACCGTAAGAAGTAAGGGATCTGATCGGATCTCCGGTTTTCTGTTTTTTCTTTCGGAGCCATGAGGCTGTTGCCTAACTAACAAAAAGAGTAATTCGAGTTAATGAAATATGCCG
>JBAXDE010000108.1:0-6631 GCA_037141115.1 Methanomicrobiales archaeon
GTGTACACGTAATGTTTTCCCAGTGCCACAAAATTATCCCCAATGGCAAAGTTTCGGATCCCGGTGATGAGGAGCGTCATCGGGTTATAACTCGAGAGCACCTTTAAAAATTCAGGGAATGCATCGAGCGGATAGAGGGCATTGCTTGCAAAAAAAATCGGCATGGTGAGCAGGGTCATAATCCCCTGCATCCCTTCCGGAGTCTCCATGGAGATTGCAATTCCAGCCGACAGGAAGAGGAAACCCAGGGCAAAGACCGCGACAAACAGGAGGATGGCTCCAACTGCAATGGCGACCTGCACTGCGCTGAACCCGGTAAAGAACGCCGCTCCGATAAAGATGCCAAATCCCATGATGATGATCGCCTGGATAAACGATTTTGTCACTCCTGAAAGCCCTATGCCTATGATCACATGATCCCGGGGCATGGGGCTTGCCAGGATCTCCCGCATGAGTCCCCAGTTCCTGTCAAAGAGGATGATCATACCTCCAAAGAGACTGGTGAACAAGGTGGTCATGGCAATGATCCCGGCAGCCATGAACGTGAGATACCCTACTGCATGTGCCCCCGGGGGAACCGGGATACCGCTCATCAGCGAATCAAAACTGCTCGACATGGCGATGCCAAAGAATGCCAGCCAGAGTGCCGGCTGGAGGAGTGATGAGATGAGCATGGACCTGAACCGGACAAACCGGATCATGTCGCGCCAGTAGATATTGGCAAACCCGTAATTCATCTCAATGCCCTCCCGGGCGAAGGGTAACGGTTCCGTTTCTTCCCATATGATCGTCCCGGATCTCTTTTCCAGTATAATGGACAAATACATCGTCCATGGACGGTTTTTTTAAGTTTATCGTATTGATGCGGATCCGGTTCTCCCGCAGGCGTTCAATAATATTGGGGAGAGCCTTTGTGCCGTCCTTATGGACACTGACTAAAAACCCGCGCAGTTTTCGGGTGATGTGCCTGACGGAAGGAAGCGTGTTGAGCAGCTGGGTTGCCGCTTCGTTATCGCTGGTCTCTAAATAGATGATATCCTGCCCCAGGGTGTTTTTGAGTTGCCAGTTTGGCCCGCTGATGATGATCCTGCCATTATCGATGATGCTGATCTTGTCCGAGAGCTGGTCTGCCTCATCCATGTAATGCGTGGTTAGGAAGATGGTTGTTCCTTCCCGGTTCACTTTCCGGATATAATCCCACATGCGCATGCGGGTCTGGGGATCAAGGCCTATCGTCGGTTCATCTAAAAAGAGCACCTTTGGTCGCGTCATGAGTCCGCGTGCGATCTCAAGTCGCCGTTTCATCCCTCCGCTCAGATTCTTGGTCCTGATATCCCGTTTGTTCTCGAGCTGGACGAGCATGAGCAGTTCTTCGATCCGTTTATGGCGCTCTTCCCGGGGCATGGAGTAGAGTTTTCCATGGAATTCCAGGATCTCCCAGACCGTCATGTCCCGGTCAAGGGTGATCTCCTGGAAGACAATGCCAATGGATTCCCGGACCTTCTGGGGATCTCTGGTCACATCATACCCTGCCACGCTAGCCCGGCCTTTTTGCAAGGAGAGCAGCGTGATGAGCACATTGATAGCCGTGCTCTTACCGGCTCCATTGGGCCCGAGAAACGAGAAGACCTCGCCTTTGTTTACCGTGAAACTTATCCCGTCAACCGCTTTGAAGTCCCCATAGGCGTATTCAAGATCTTCAACCGTGATTATTGCCTCTTTTTCAGGGTGTGGTTGTGCTGCCATGGCGTTCCACCTCCCGCTCAGGGACAGCGGGATACTATTGTCTTTTCCCTTTTGCAGTATTCTGCATATGCCCCATATGAATTCTTTGTCGTAGTTCATGGCAGTAGACCGGCATGGCTGACTTTTTTTTAAAATATGCTGGAAATGATCAACCGGCTATTGTAAAAACCGTTACTTGCCGGCTTTCTCTCCTCATCTGCGGGTCTTTCCCGCATCATCATTTCTCCTGAGAAGGGATCAGTTATTCAGGTATAAATCATGAATAATTCTTAAGGTAATGCTTTTGACCCGTGATAAAATACCAGAAACGAATGAACCCGGAAGGGGCAGTCTGAAGGCTGGAAAGGGACAGGATCAACCCTTTTTTGGCAGAGGGGCCATCATTGCCATACTGGGTATCGCAATAGTTATCATCCTCCTGCTTGTGGTTGGTATGCAAACTATGGCGGGTCAGGACGCCGTTATCCCCCCTCAGGCCTGTGCTGAGAAAACACTCCAGTACGTGAATAACAATCTTGTTGCTTCCGGTACTTCTGCGACACTGACCTCCGTTTCTGAAAGCCGGGGCATCTACGAGATGAAGATCGGTTACCAGGGACAGGCAATGACCCTCTATACCACCCGTGACTGTTCTTCCCTCTTTACCAGCCGGATTGCGATGACCTCAACTACAGCAGGAAGCGGATCCGGTACGGCACAACCGGCTGCAGCTCCCATCCGGACGGATCGCCCAGTTGTAGATCTTTATGTTATGGCCTTCTGCCAGTACGGCACCCAGGCAGAGACTGTCATGAGACCGGTTGCTTCCCTGCTCGGTTCAAAAGCGGATATCCGTGTGCGGTACATCACTACGATAACCGGGACTACGGTTGCATCTGTCAGGTCATTGCACGGAACTCCTGAGGCCCAGGAAGACCTGCGCCAGATCTGCATCCTCAAAAAGAACCCGGACCAGTTCTGGGAGTATATCGGGCAGTTCAATGAAGCGTGTTACCCGCAATACCAGGATGCCGGTAAACTCGAAACGTGCTGGAGAAATGTCACCGCTACCTTGGGAATCGATGCCGGAAGTATTGAAACCTGTGCCAGCGGTGAAGAAGGACTCTCCCTGCTCAAGGCTGATGAAGCCCTTTCAAATGCGAACGGGGCTAGTGCATCTCCCACCCTTATCATCAACGGTCAGGTCTACCGTGGCTCCCGGACCCCAAATGCCTACAAACAGGCGATCTGCGATCGCTTCGTGACTGCACCTGCTGAATGCTCTACCGTTCTTCCGTCGGTTCAATATGCAGCGAGTGGTAATTGCGGGTAATTTAAACCGAATCATCATCAAAATTTTCAATTTTTTTTGAAACATTCAGGAATTTTTAGCAATCATATACCTATTTGACGTGAGGCGACCTATAATTCAGAACAATGGCAGTCGAGCCCGAGTTCAGATACAAACAATGCCTCATCATCCGGAATGATGTCAAGATGAGCTGTGGCAAACGCTGTGCCCAGGCAGCGCATGCCTCCATCGGTGCGTACAATAATGCCGACAAGACACTTGCAAAGGCATGGGTCTCGGAAGGGCAGAAGAAGGTTGTGCTCAAGGCCAATGACGAGCGGACCCTGCACGAACTCCGGGTGATCGCGGAACGGTCCGGTATCTCGCACTCCCTGATCCAGGACGCCGGTATGACCGAGATCCCGCCCGGTACCATCACGGCGCTTGGACTTGGGCCGGCACGGAGTGAAGATCTCGATAAGATTACCGGAAATCTCACCCTCCTATGAAACAGAGCACCTACCCGCTTGAACGCGAGCTTGGCATGCGCTACTATGCCAGCGATGCCGAAGGGATCTTTGGCAAGCTCCGGGCAACCCCGGAAGATTTCCTTGTTGAAGAGCTCCCGCTTCCCGAAAAAGGCGGCACTGTTGGCCCGTATTGCATCTGTCATCTCACAAAAAAGAACTGGGAACTCCAGCATGCGATCAAGGAGATCGCAAAACGCCTCGGTATCAGCCACCGCCGGATCGGCTGGGCTGGCACAAAAGACCGGAATGCGATCACGAAGCAATGGATCTCGATCTTCAACGTGACTCCTGAGCAGGTTGCAGCCATCCATCTCAAGGATATCACCTTAGAGCCGGTCCGGCAGTCCAACGAGGCACTTGCGCTGGGCCAGCTGCTGGGAAACCGGTTTGACCTGGTTATCCGCGACACCCGGTCTGCAAATCTTCCGGAGCATGTGCAGACCCTCAACGTGACTGCATCCGAAGGTGTCCCCAACTACTTTGGGCTCCAGCGGTTCGGGGCGATCCGGCCGGTTACCCACCGGGTAGGGGAATGGATCTTACGGGGCGATTTTGAACAGGCCGTTGTTACCTACGTGGGACAGGAATTCCCCGGGGAGATGGATCCGGTAAAATCCATACGCTCGGACTTTCTCATAAACCGGGATCCTGAGCCGGCGCTTCGCAACCTTCCGGTGTATATGGCCTTTGAGCGGGCAATGCTCCACCATCTCTATACGCACCCGGGAGACTATCGCGGTGCACTCCTGGAACTGCCGCCAAAACTGCTCTCCTTGTTTGTCTCTGCCTTCCAGTCGTACCTGTTCAACTGTGCCCTCAGCCAGCGGCTTGATGACGGGGGAACCCTCAATGACCCGGTTCCCGGAGACCGGCTGATCTTTGCCAACGGGCGCACGGATACCGCCACGACAGCAAATGTCAACACCGTTGCTATCCACATCAAGCGTGACCGCTGTACCATTGCACTCTTCATGCCCGGTAAGACAAAGACGGTCGCAACTACCCTTGGGGAGCAGATTATGGAATCGCTTCTTCTTGAGCACCGGATTACTGCGGAAGATTTCGAACGGGCAGCAGCCTTTGTCAGCACAAAATTTGAGGGTGCATGGCGCCCGATCACGTTAAAAACCGCCATAGAATCATCCATAGAAAACACCGATGTGCGCCTGAAGTTCACCCTGCCACCCGGTCATTATGCAACAACGGTCTGCCGCGAGTTTATGAAGGCTGACCCGTTGCAGATGATATAATCCGGGAGCGTTTTTTTTTAAGATTTACGTGCGTTTCAAAGGGGGGATATGCCCCTTTTTTATAATGCGAAAAACTGCCACCCGAAATAGGGTACCCACCCTGGGGGATTCCATCAGTTTTTTGTTATGAGCGATGTCCCTTTTTTTCTCTGCACTGATTCATCATTACCAAGGAGATGAGCCTGATTATCCGTTCTGCCTTCGGGACCCTGATGATATGGTTGAGTGACTGAAAAATGGTGTGAAACCTTCCCGACGTTTTATCTTCCAGATAAAAGGGGGTGTCTGCGGGATGTTCCTGTTTGTGTGCCTCTCCCTCTTCATGAGAGAGTATGTAACTATCATTGCCGCAGGAACGGAGAAAGAGATATTTGAGAAAATACGGATTTTTCAAAAAAAATTATTTCCGCGACTGTGCCATCTTTTTGGCACCGTTTATCGCATCGTTTAAGTTGCCCAGTTCATCGACAACATTTATTTTTATTGCATCAGCCCCACGGATCACCCTGCCATCATCGATGTCGGACCGCGAGATCACGCGTTGGGATGTGACATCAGAGATAAAATTCTCAAAACTGTCATCCACGATCTTCTGGGCATAGGTTTGTTCATCGCTGCTGAGCGGACGGGCCGTTGAACCCATATCCTTCTTGGCACCGGACTTGACCACACTCAGGTTGTAACCTTCATTTTCCATCCAGCGGCTGATATCGGAGAATTTCCAGATGACGCCAACTCCGGAGGTGAATGTATCGGGATCGGCATAGATCCGGTCTGCATGGGCGCTGACATAATAGGCAGCCGAGGTTGCCATATCGCCCATGGAAACAATGACCGGCTTTTTCGTTTTTGCATATTCGAGATCCCCGATGATCTCCTGTGCGGCAGCCGGTGTGCCCCCGGGACTGTTCACCCGCAGCACAATTGCTTCTACCATCGGATCATCGGCAGCATCGCGTAACTCTCTTCCCACCACTTCACTGCCAATGCTTTCCCCATCGGATGCTTCACCCGTCACCATGGTACCTTCCATGCGGACAATCGTGACACCCAACTGGTCAGCATGGGCAATGTAGAATGCAGCAACAATGCATCCGATAACTACGATGAGCCCGAAGATAATGAGTAAAAACCATTTCACCCCCGCATTTGACGGGGATTTTGCAGATCCCGAAGGAACGAGTGTATAGTTACCGTCCATTGGCTACTCCTTTGTATAGAGGACATCAAACTCCGAGACGAGGTTGCTGCCGCACATATAGTATTTCTTTAAATTGAGCCGGATCATCTCGTCTTCGGAATTGATATGCATTCCCCCAACCAGTGATGGTGTGTCGGAACCCCCGACAATGAATGGCAGGTGTATCAGGCGGATCTCATCGACAAGGCAGTCGTGGAGCATATGCCAGTTGAGGGTGGGTCCGCCTTCAATCATCAGCTTGTTTATGCCAAACTTTTCCTTGAGTATTTTTAAAAGCAGCGGAAGCTCGACATGGGTTTTACCGGCAACAATTACCTGGGCACCTTTCTTCTTTATTGCATCAATGCGATCCTGGGGGGCCGCTTCACAGACTGCTATCGCGGTTGGAGCATCGGGACCCAGGACATTTGCATCGAGAGGGAGATCTGCCATGCTGCACGGAATCACCCGCAGCGGGCTCTTGCCCTGCACATAGCGCACCGTGAGAAACGAGTTATCAATGCGGATCGTGTTGGCTCCGACCATGATTGCGTCATATTCTGCGCGGGTGGTGTGGAGCAGCAGCTCGGTCTCGTGGGCCATATATTTCATCAGGATCTTTGACGATGCGCCCTTTTTTAAGGTCAGTTTACCG
>JBAXDE010000109.1:0-6579 GCA_037141115.1 Methanomicrobiales archaeon
CGGCATATTTCATTAACTCGAATTACTCTTTTTGTTAGTTAGGCAACAGCCTCATAAATCCGCGGAATAATCATTTCAACTGCCCCATACAATTTTCCTGATTTTACCGTTTTTTCACCGATCGTTTCAAGCGTCAAAAATTATTAATATCTCACGGAACAACGTTTTGATACAAATTGAATTGAGTTAAGTCAAGTTGAATTGCCTGAAACTATCCGGTATTCAAGGGGATTTTATGCATATTATGGAAGGATTCTTGCCGTGGCAATGGTGTCTCATCTGGTGGCTGGTTGCCCTGCCCTGCCTTTTTCTTGGGGTATACCAGTTGAAAAAAATCCTGGCCGCTGACCGCGGGGCACTTCCTCTTCTGGGTGTAACGGGTGGATTTATTTTTATCCTCTCTTCGCTAAAACTTCCTTCTGTTACCGGAAGTTCTTCGCACCCCACCGGAACCGGGCTCTCAACGATCTCCTTTGGACCCTGGATCACCGCAGTTGTCTGTGCAATCGTCCTCCTGTTCCAAAGCCTCTTTCTCGCTCACGGGGGCCTGTCGACTCTTGGAGCTAATATTGTATCGATGGGAATTGTCGGGCCCCTTGCAGGGTATGGAGTATACCGGCTGCTCCGGAACACCAAGGTAAATATCTATATTACCGTCTTTCTGGTAACTGCTCTCGCAGACATATTTACCTATGCAACGACCTCGCTTCAACTGGCACTTGCGTACCCGGCAGCCACCGGGGGTTTTGCCAGTTCATTCATCCTGTTCCTGGGTATATTTGCTGTCACCCAGATTCCGCTTGCGATCGTCGAAGGATTTGTCCTTGCACTGGTGTTCAAATATATTATTGCTCTCAAACCCGATATCCTGATCCGGTTGAAAATTTTCTCTGAAGAAAAGATCAACATTGCACGGAAGGATTACTCATGAGTTTCAAATATACTCTTGAAATCCTCACCCTGATCGTAATTGTCGCATTCTGTGCAATATTTCTCTATACAAGTTCTTCGATGGACAGTGCGGGATTTTCCGGATCGGATAATGCCGGCTCAGAACTTGTTGCTAAACTTTCCGGCACACCCGTTGATAATTTTAAACCCCTTATTCCCCAGTGGCAACCCCCAAGCACAGAGATTGAGTCCTGCCTGTTTGCCTTCCAGGCGGCAATCGGGGGAATTCTTGTAGGCGGGGTATTTGGTTACTGGATGGGACAGAAGAAGAATGCATAATTGGTGAATGGAGTGACTACTATCTATGTTTGAGGAACTTCTCGAAGACATTGCCCAGAAAAACGGGCTCCGTGAAGTCAACACATATCTCAAACTCATTACCGGACTTGGTGCAATTTTACTCTGTCTTCTCTCTACGAGTTTTATTGCCCCGCTTTTTATTGCCGTCCTTCTCAGTGGCGCAATTCTCGTCCTTGCCCGGGTAGATGCGAAAACCTATGCAGAATTATTTATTGTGCCCTTCTGGTTTGCCATAATGAGCATAGCCGGTATCATCCTCATATACGGGGGTCATGATATTTTCTGGCAATGGGATATCCTGCCGTCATTCTCGCTCTCGGTCACCCGGGAAAGTATCAACCAGGGTGCGTTTGTCTTTTCCCGGGTAATTGGGGGTATGTCTGCAATGATCTTTATTGCCCTGACAACTCCTATGACAGATATTTTTATTGTGTTGCGCCAGATCAGGGTTCCCGAAGTCGTTATTGACCTGATGATGATCATCTACCGGACCATCTTTATCCTCATCGACCAAGTGATCCAGATTTATCAGGCACAGGTTATGCGCCTTGGATATTCCACATGGAAAGAATCCATCCACTCCTTTGCATCACTCTGCGGAGCAGCATTTATTGCCAGCTGGGATGCCGGTGATGACCTGATCCGGGCAATGGATGCACGCTGTTACGATGGGAAATTTGCACTGCTTGGGGAAAGCCGGCCGGTTGAACGGGTGCCCTGTCTTGCGGTTGTGACATTTCTTACTTTTTCGACCGCCGTTGTGATTGCATCCGGGACAATTACCATTCTTTAAGGAACCGAACATGAGCAGTATCATACTTGAAGCCCGCGATATCCGGTATCGTTACCCCCGGGGGATGGAAGCTATCAGCGGCATCAGTTTCCATATCCGGAAAAAAGAGAAGATTGCCCTAGTCGGCCCCAATGGTGCAGGCAAATCCACGCTCCTGACCATGTTCAATGGAATGATACGCCCGGATTCCGGCATCCTGCTCTTTGATAATGAGCCCATCCGGTATGATACACCCTCACTGAGGATGCTGAGAAAACGTGTGGGTTTTGTCCTCCAGAACCCGGATCGCCAGATCATTGCCCCAACGGTGTACCAGGATGTGGCATTCGGACCAACGAATCTGGGTTATCGTGATGCTGATGTAAAGGAAGCGGTTTCCCGGGCACTCCGTCATGTTGGTCTTGAAGGATTCGAACGCCGCCCTCCTCACCAGTTATCCGGGGGGGAGAAGAAACGGGTGGCCATTGCCGGGGTTCTGGCAATGGACCCGGATGTACTGGTATTTGATGAGCCGACCAGTGGTCTCGATCCCTCGGGTTCTGAAGATATTATGGAACTGCTCGATGAACTGAACCATGAGGGTAAGACCATCATCATCTCAACCCATGATGTTGAACTGGCATACCCGTGGGCTGATCGCGCCATCCTGATGACCGGTGGAACGATCCTTCATGAAGATGTTCCTGAAGTGGCTTTTGGAAATCTCCATTCAGTCCGTACAGCTCACCTGTCCCTTCCAACGCTTCTTGAACTGCATATGGAACTCCAGAAACGGGGATTTTTACTGCCAGGTAAAAAGCCACGGACGGTACTGGACATGATGCACTGTATCGAGACGCTTTTTGAAAAATCCAAAGGTCAAAGAAAGCACGGTACGATTACGGTCAATAATGTAGACCGGGAAAACCGTGAAGAACTCTCCGGGTGGTTATCGATGCACAAGGAAATTTGTACAGGTGCCATGGGCACCCGGGCAAAGCAGTGTGCGGAAAATTCCGGTATTCACCTGGATTTTACCTACAGCGTAATAGACAAATGTATCCTCAAAGCCTTACTGGGCGAAGACTCCCTGATCCTGACGACTGAGAGTATGGTCAAAAGGGTATACCTGCGGGTAGAGGCCTATAGCCGGGAGAGCGGAGTCCGGATCCCCGTCCACCTTCTTGGTGCCGGATCCGAAGGATTCAATGAAAAGAACGGGAGTGGATCATGAACCCGGTTCCCCGTATTGTCATCGCCGGTACGCACAGCGGGTGTGGCAAGACCACCATAGCCAGCGGCATTATGGCGGCACTTACCCGAAGGGGACTCAAAGTCCAGCCATTCAAGGTTGGCCCGGATTTCATCGATCCATCTCATCACACCCGGATCTGCGGACGTGTTTCACGGAACCTTGATCCCTTCATGATGGGTGAACAGGGTTGCATTGAGACGTTCACCCGGGCAATGGATGGGGCTGATATTGCCGTGATTGAAGGCGTCATGGGCATGTATGATGGTGTCGATGGCTCCGATCTTTCAAGTACTGCTCATATCGCACGGATCTTAACAGCTCCCGTAGTTCTGGTGGTAGATGCCAAAGGCATGTCCCGCAGTGTCCATGCACTGATTGATGGTTACCGGCACTATGACCCCACCCTTGTGTTCAGTGGAGTGATCCTCAATCGAATCGGCAGTCCCCGGCACCGCTCAATGATTGAACCTATGTTAGCGGTTCCTTCGTTTGGGTATATCCCACGAAAGGAAGAACTGGCAGTGGAAAGCCGGCATCTTGGGCTTAAGATGGCTCATGAATCCGGAAGTATGGGTGAGTTTGGGAAGATTATTGAAGAGAACTGTGATCTGGATGCATTGTTGCGTGCTGCACATCTGGCACCCTCAATGGCAAACATAATCAGAACGGGTGAATGCAACCGGCCAGCTCATGCAACCATTGGTGTGGCATTCGATGAAGCGTTCTGTTTTTATTACCAGGACAATCTTGACAGACTGCGGATGGCAGGTGCGGAGCTGGTTTTTTTCAGTCCCCTAGCCGGTCCGCTTCCGGAGGTTGATGCCGTCTATCTTTGCGGGGGTTATCCCGAACTGCATCTTGCTGCACTCGAATCATCTCCCTGCCGGCATGATCTCAAAAAAGCTGCAGAATCCGGTAAGCCGATTTACGGTGAATGTGGCGGCCTGATGTATTTGAGCGAAGAGATCCGGGCGGATAAAACCTACCGGATGTGTGGCATCCTACCTGCATGTGCCGAAATGACCGGTCGTATTCAGGCGCTGGGATATGTAAAAGCTGAGGGCACGGGAACTCATGCATTCTTCCCATCCGGCCAGATCGTGACCGGTCATGAATTTCATTATTCGCAGCTGGATCCCTCACGCGATGCACAATACGCACTACAATTATCCCGCGGGAAAGGAGTCAGTAAAGGAAAAGACGGGTTGATCTCGCACAATGTACTGGGTTGCTATACCCATGCATATTTTTCGCCATCGTTTGCAGAAGCATTTACTGACGCTGCCGCGTGTTTTTCGCGATTATAATCTAACAACCTGCGGGAAAAATGAGAATCACCGTTTTTCCACAAGGGATATAATTGTCATACTGCGAAACTATCATCACCAACAAGCAGGTGAAATGTATGCGCAGCGACGAAATCAAGACCGGATACCAGCGGGCTCCCAACCGTTCGCTCCTGCGATCCCTCGGGGTCACGGAACGGGAGATGGGACTGCCGTTCATTGGAATTGCCAATGCCTATAATACGATCGTCCCGGGGCATATCCATCTCAGGCAGCTTACCGAGAAAGTTCGTGAAGGAATCGCTGCTGCCGGGGGCGTACCATTCGAGTTTGGCGTGATTGGCATCTGTGACGGGATCGCGATGGGCCACGAAGGTATGCGCTACTCGCTGCCTTCACGGGAGAACATTGCCGACTCCATCGAGCTGATGGCAGAAGCACACCGGTTTGACGGGCTTGTCTGCGTAGGAACCTGCGACAAGATAGTACCGGGCATGCTGATGGCTGCAGCCCGGACAAATATCCCCACCATTATCCTCACGGGTGGCCCGATGCTCTCGGGATTCCAGGATGGGAAAGAACGCTCACTCATTGATGTCTTTGAGGCTGTTGGAAATGTAGCTGCCGGAACCATGAGCGAAGCTGCGCTCTGTGAACTCGAAGGATGTGCCATGCCCGGGTGCGGCAGCTGCCAGGGCCTGTACACGGCAAATACCATGGCCTGTATGACCGAGGCAATGGGGATGTCGCTTCCCATGTGTGCCGCTATCCCGGCAGTTGATGCCGGAAAACTGCGTATAGCCCGGGAGACCGGAGAGGCCATCCTGCCCCTGGTGAAAAAAGGAATCAAACCCCGGGACATTATTACAAAAAAGAGCCTGCGGAATGCTATACGGGTGGATATGGCTCTTGGTGGATCAACCAACACGGTCCTGCACCTTATGGCAATCGCCGTGGAAGCTGAAATTCCCCTGACTCTTGACGATTTCAGCTCGCTTGCCGATGAGATCCCACACCTCTGCTATATGCAACCGGCCGGTCCGCATTCAATGCAGACACTCCATCGTTCAGGAGGTATCCCGGCAGTGCTGAAACAACTTGAATCGTATCTGGATGAGTGCATCACGGTTTCAGGTAAAAAGATTCTTGAAATTGCTCACGATGCAGTTATCCGGAATGAGGAAATTATCCGCAGCAACAAAAACCCGGTAAACAAGGAAGGAGGACTCAAAATTTTATCGGGTTCCCTGGCGCCCGATGGGGCAGTAGTCAAGAGTGCGGCGGTACCAAAGGCGATGTGGAAACATGAAGGACCCGCCCGGGTTTTTGACGGCGAGACCATGGCGATGAAGGCGATTCTTGCCCGTGATATCCGGGAAGATGATGTGATCATCATCCGATACGAAGGCCCGCGGGGTGCTCCGGGTATGCCGGAGATGCTCTCTCCCACATCAGCCCTAATGGGACTGGGATATACCCGGGTCGTCCTCATAACGGACGGGCGGTTCTCCGGAGGCACCCGGGGCCCCTGTATCGGCCATGTTGCACCGGAAGCTGCGGTTGGCGGACCGATTGCGCTGGTTCAGGAAGGAGATCGTATCGCAATTGATCTCTTCACAAAAAAAATTGATATCCTTGTCGATGCAGCAACTCTCGAACAGCGGAGAAAAGTTCTCGTACCCCATACGAAGAAACTGACGGGTGTACTTGCACGCTACGCAAAGACCGTTGGACAGGCAAACCTTGGTGCTGTGCAGCGATAATTGACCGGCAAACGGTCAGAAATATCTTTTTTATCATCAACGATTATGTTTTTCATAAGGTTTTTTGTCCAATGGACCCAGATTGGTTTTTTTAAGAAAAATAGGTAGTGTCCTATGAGATAACTGATAACACTTTTCAGAAAATATGGCTAAAATTTGTTGAGCAATTACCCCCAATTGCAAAAAAGACAACACATATTAGTATCCTCTCGAAAAAGTGGGGGAAGGTATAAATCCGGTCACAAATATATT
>JBAXDE010000110.1:0-6539 GCA_037141115.1 Methanomicrobiales archaeon
AAAGTACTTTCGCTTTATTTTAAAGGGGTCGGCGGGAGTTATGCAACAGCCTCTGTACCTGCGGTAATTACGATTCCATTCAGGAATTCAATTGCAGTAACTTTCACTCCAAATACCCTTGAAATTATCGGGAAGAGCGTGATATCGTGTGCGATCACCACAAGCAGAGCCCCGTTTTCCGAATCCGTGCATGCGAACAGGTTTCTGATAATCTCATCTGAATACTGGTGAGGGTTGGCGAATGTATCCGCGGGGAGCTCCGAGTCGAGCCATCTCCTCATGAGTTCCCGCCAGCCTAACTCGTTCCTGGTAGCAACGTACCTTTCCAGGTGCAGTACCGGACTTTTTATCGCCGGCTCGCATCCCAAAATCCGGGACGGATGGTCGTGCGGGTATCCTTCGCGGATAGATTCGGCGGTCATCCGGCACCGGGTTGCAATGGTATGGCCGAGCTGGAGAGGTTTTCCTGGAAAGATCGTTCCCAGGGCATGGCCAAATTTCCTTGCCATGAGGATTCCTTCGGGAGTTATTGCAACCCCGTTGCGGAGATGTTCCGGCATATCCCCAAAAGGATCCCTCTTCGAATGCCGGATCAGGACAATTATTCGCCGGTCATTGGGTGCTTTTTTTAAGATCTCCAGAACAAAATCCCCGGGTTTCATCCACGACTTCCCAAGGTAAGATAAACGCTGGGGATATTAAAGAGGCGGGTTATCCGAGGCTGGAATCCGGCATTTATGAGATCGTCCCGGCGTGCATAAAAAAAATCTTTTATGTTCCGGTCCGGCCCGGAAATTTCCGTAACGGCACTCTCCCGGTATGGCAGGATAATCCGGGAAGGGCGTGAAAAAAAAAGGAAAATTTATGAATTAACCCGGTCGTTTTCGCTGCCGGTTTTTTGGCTGGTCCATACACCGGATCGTAAGAGTACCAATGCGAATATTCCCAAAATGACAAGGAGTGGCAGGAATGAGACGATCGTATCTGCGCCGGAAATGTATACCCGGCCGGTATTTACGATAATGTCGGTGAGGCCGTGTAACAGGACTGCTATCCATATGCTTCCCGTTTTTAGTACTGCATAGCCGAATATGACACTCATGATGATGGTATAAACAAGGTACACGATATTTGCCGGCAGGAAAGGTTCATTGGGAAAGTTCATGCCCATCAGCATCAGGGGAGCGTGCCATAAACCCCAGACCAGGCCAACCAGGACAAGACCGGTATATGCTCCAAAGAGTGCAAACAGGCGATCCTGGAGGTAGAACCTCCAGCCATACTCTTCCCCGAAATAGATCGGCCATGATATGGCTAAGGTGATGACGGAAAAGCCAGCGGTTGCAAAGAACAGGTTCAGGCTGAACTCCACAAGGGGGAGGCGCAGCCCCAGGCGGTAACTGAGAAACAGTGCGAAAATAAATGCCAGGGAGAAGATCACCGGTAGAATAACATATTGCCGGGGATTTTTTCCAATAGATAATTTTGCGGATTCCAGGTTTGTCCGCCAGGTATCTTTCAGGTTCAGGATCACGACCAGCAGAAGTGTTGCAAAACTGGCAACAACGGAGAGTATCGGGTAGGGACCGTAGGTACCGAGTACCGGATAGAAAAGGATCTCAAAAATAAGAAACCCGGCTGATATCATAAAACAGGCAAGAAAGAGTTTTGTTTCCCGGGTCAGTACCGTGGATTTAAAATAAACCAGGCAGATTATCGCGGTTATTGCCGGAATAAACATTACAACCGAGGGTATCCGGCTCGATAATATTTTTGAGCCGTACATGCCAATTCCCGCAATTTCAAGAAGAAATGTTGCGCCAAATGCGATGACCAGAAAAATACATAATTCTGAGATCAGGCGTCCCCGTTCTGATGAAACAATCGCCATACGTTACACTCCCCTGTACGTTAATGAACCATAGGAAAAAAACAAAGCAAAAAATCCCCTTAATGTAATAACCAGAATGGATTCTGGCTGCACTTAAATCTTTTATTTTTTCTTCCGTTGTTCCACCATATTTTTTTGCAATTGTTGCGGCAAAACGATTCCGCAGTGCAGGATCATCCCTGGCATCCATTTCCCGGGAAATGTCAGGTTGTATTCCCGGTAGCTTCCTAGGGTTAAGTTTTCGGCCGGTAGTGCCGGTAAAAAGGCAAGACTTTTCCCCGCCCCCGGTCTCTATCTGGATGATAGTGCATGGTCCAGAAAAGGCGGATTGCGATAACTACGGGAATTGGTGTACTCACCGGCCTGTACTGTTCCGGGAGCCTTCTCATAGCCGCTCCGCCGGGGATCACACCGGAACCCTGGTTCATGGTTATGATCCTCTATGGTCGTATCCTCCAGGGATTTGTGATAGGGTTAGCTGACGTAATTCCCCTTCACCCGTTGATACGGGGGGCCGGACTGGGGGCGATCTTCAGCCTCCTCCTCTGCATCGTTCCCCTCTTTGCCCACAATTATTTTGGTGCGGTGATGCTCTTTGTCTTTGGAATCATCTATGGAGCACTTGCTGATGGGATTGCGAGCCGTCTCATGCAGCAAAAGGCAGTACTCCCCGTAAATTCCTGATAAATTCCCGATACATCCCGGATAAATCCCCTTGAACAAATAACCCCCCGGGAAGAACATGGGAGTATTATCGCGATGCATGGAGTGTCCGGACCGGCAAAAAATTCCTGACCGTCATTATTTCAGACAGGTCCGGTACCCTGAGTTGATCCTGATCCACCTCATCGGGACTGTATTGGCATAGTACCCAAAATAAGATCCAAAAGATAATAGAGATGCATTAACGATTACTTGGTATGACGCTCACTGATGCTCAGAAGGCAGAAGTTATCGAAACAATGCATAATTACGGCACCGCATACCAGAAGGCGGACATAAATGCGTTATTGGTTATCTTCTCCCCCACGATCAATGGGTTTGGCAGCGGGCCGGATGAAGTTATCCTGAATCGTGAGGACTTTGTCCTGCATATCAAGCGTGATTTAAGCCAGGCAAAGATCGTTTCGGTTGAATTTTCAAAAACCAAAATTTTTGGGGAGGGCAGAATCGCGTGGGTAACTTCCCAAAATTCTATCACGTTCATGGTCGATGGAACAACGAAGCAGACAATGAGTGGCAGATCGACGATGGTGTTAAGGAACACCGGGAGCCGCTGGCTCATCGAGCAGTTACACTTCTCGATGCCGTATGGCGAACAGTCTACGGGACAATCGTTTCCCGGTGCATAATTTCCCGGAACATAACGGTCTTACGCGGAATTCCGGACGGGAAACATGATCTCACCCCTGATAATTCCGTAAATCACTTTTTTTCGTAAAAGAACAATGGCGTTTTTTTCCCAGGAGAAAACGATTTCTGCACACCGAAGAGATCGCGGGATGATCCCTGATAAATTTTAGTAAGCCGGGGTGTGTGGATCCCGGGAAGATGCAGGTCTCATTTCCCACCACCGGGGTATTTAAGATGCTGCACCATTTCAGGCCGTCAGATTATCGATGGGAAGTAATCTTTTTTTGCGTACAGGATTATCAGATTTACCTGAAATGTCCCTCTTTTGCCGTTAATTGCGGGATCCCGGGTGGTGATGAACGGCAAAAAAACACAGATCAAAGTATTAATCCATTATAAAAAAACACTGACGTAGATGAAACTCTTCGCTCTCGTCATTATGCTCTGCCTGCTTACCGGTACCGCTGCTGCACTCACCCTGCCCCAGGTGGTATCCTTCTCCCAACCCGTAATTACGGGCGTTGATCCCGTTGCCTCGTTCGAAGGCGGGCAGCGCTTCGCTGCAGGCGATTACCCGGTCATCGTCCTCTCCGGCTCCTACCGTCAGATGGGCCGGCAGTACGGGGGTCTGATGAAGACCGAGTTAAACGAGGAGTACACGTTCCTTCTCGACACCCTCACCAAACGGGGATATACGCAGCAAGAGGTGCGGACAATCGGACGGGACGCAATCGCATTTTTTCCGCAGCGCTTAAAAGAAGTCTTTCTGGGAATGTCGGAGACCTCGGGCCTGACGCCCGATGATATTGCGGTCCTCTATTACGGGGGGGCACTCTACCTCAGTGCACCTGCCGTCCCGCTCTCCTGCTCGTATCTTGCTGCATGGGGGAACTATACAACGGATGGCTCTGTCGTGGTCTCCCGCAACTGGGACTTAGACGATCACGTATTGGTCTTCACCCAGTGGTACGTGCTAGCCGTGTACCGGCCCACTGATGGCAGCAATGGTGTTGCAACATGGGGTCCTGCCGGGATGCGGCCCGAGACCCTCATGAACAGCAAAGGGCTTTTCATTGCTGACGACAACTCGGGCATTGGTGAAGGCGATCTCGCGGGAGAGACCCGCCCGGACCTCATCATGGAATTCTTCCGGTTCATGCTCGATTACTCGGATCTAAAAGGACTTGATGCCGGGATCCGGGGAACCAGCCCGGATGCTTCCTGGATCGTGGATGTTGCAGGACCTGACCAGGCGTACGTGTACGAGAAGATGACCAACAAAACAAGGCTGAGAACCGGCAGCGGAGTTATTGCAGCAGCCAATCATTTCGCTGACCCGGCCTGGAACTTTACCACTGCTCCTCCCGGCCACTCGCTCACCCGGCAAAATAATCTTCTCCGGCAGGCCGGCGAAGCAAAGGGGTCGATCGATGCAGAGAAGATGATGCAGATCCGTGATGTGTGCCTGGAGAATGGCGGGGCAACGTTCTGCCATTCGGAACTCTTTGGCGAGAAGTACTCCTCCAACCACCAGGTTGTTTTCCTGCCCGCGTCACGGACGCTCTGGATCAAGACCATGGACAAGGACTGGCAGAAGGTTGAGCTGGTTCCCCTGTTTGGCAACAGAAACGTTTGATGGCCGGCTCGGCTCTCTACGGAAGAACCGTGAACGATCCGCACATTTTTTTAATTTTTCAGATGGTTGAGGAGATGGGAGGACTGTGAGTGGTCCGTATTTTTTTTAATTTTCCGATGGTTTAGGGGAACGTAAGGGCGTTTTTGCCTTTTTTCTGATAACCTGATGGACTGGAATCCATGACATGGCCGGATATAGTTGGGAAGTGCTCGAGTGAAAGATGGTTTTTTTTATTTTTCAGAATTAAGAATTCATCCCAGCATTTTTTAAGATCATCATCAGAATACCAATCAGGGTACTTATGGGATTAAGGGAATTTTTGCTTCCACAGGATACGGTATTTTTTGACCTTTTCGAACAACAGGCGGCCCTGCTGGTCGCTGGTGCCGCAAAACTTGTCATTCTCACGGAAAATTTTACCGACACCCGGGTGAAATACCGCGAGATTGAACTCCTCGGACAGCAGGGAGACCGGCTGACCTTTGCTATCAAACGGGAACTTTCAAAGGTTTTTATCACTCCTTTTGAGCCTGAAGAGATCTCGGCGCTTGCACTGGCACTCGATGCCGTCATGGTCTATATTGCAGGATCTGCCGAACGGATGCTCTATTACGATATCAGGAAACCGGACGCTCACATGATCTCTTTAGCCAAAATGATCAGCATGTCGGTTACCGAACTTGAAGAAGCGATCAAGGGCATCAGGGCCATGAAAAATCCCGAAGGTATCGAGAAGCATTGTCACGAGGTGAGCCAGGTCCGGCGCCTCTCCCATGAACTGCTCTCGGATGCGATCACCGAAGTGGTTCGCAGGGAGGATGCACTCCAGGTCATCAAGTCCAAGGATATCTATGAGCATCTTGAACATGCGACCGGTCATTGTAAAGATGCCGCAGATGTGCTCTCAAACATTGCCATCCGCCATGCATGAAGCCGGGTTTTCTCTATAAGGGAGGAATTGAATGCTTCTGACACCGCTCATGATTGTCGCATTGATCATCATCATTGCCCTCATATTCGATTTTACCAACGGGTTCCATGATGCGGCCAATGCCATATCCACGGTCATCTCCACAAAAGTGCTCAGTCCGAGAAAAGCGGTCATCTTTGCCGCGTTTTTTAATTTCATTGCCGCGTTTGTGATGGGTGTTGCCGTTGCGTCAACAATGGCCCATATCGTCAACCTCAACCTGGTGGCTGCCGGTTTGATCCCCTACATCATCCTGGGGGCATTACTCTCGGCGATAGCCTGGAATATCATCACCTGGAAAATTGCCCTTCCCACCTCATCGTCGCATGCGCTTATCGGGGGTCTTGTCGGGGCGGGGATCTCCGCGGCCGGAGTCTCGGTGATTCACTGGGAAACGATCGTCCTGACGATTGTCTATATGTTCCTGTCGGCATTTGTCGGCCTTGTTGCAGGATAACTGTTCATGGTCCTCCTCCTCCGTACCGTGAGGGGTGCTCCCAAGGCAAAGGCAGATTATCATTTTAAGAAACTTCAGCTCTGTTCTGCTGCCCTCTTCAGCTTCTCTCATGGCTCGAATGATGCCCAGAAGACCGTGGGCATTATTCTCCCCCTGCTCTTTTCCATAGGCTATTTTGGGTATCCTCTCGAAAAAGTGGGGGAAGGTATAAATCCGGTCACAAATATATTAT
>JBAXDE010000111.1:0-6501 GCA_037141115.1 Methanomicrobiales archaeon
CTGTATCTGTGAGGCATACGCGATAGCACCAGCCCGGTCCACCTGTTCTCCCATGATCTTGACCCCTTTTCCCCCGGTGAGCCCTATTGGTTTTATCACCAGGTCACCATCGTGTTCATTGATGAACGCGATAGCCTCAGCACTGTTCTGGCAGAGCCGGTACTCCGGGCACCCATCGATCTTATACTCCCCCATCAGCCCGCGACAGAAGCCTTTGTCAGTCTCAATACGCGCAGCAGCTCGTGTAGGTCCGACACAATGAATGTTAACCGCTTCCAGAGCGTCGACAATCCCGGCTTCCAGCGGCGACTCTGGGCCAATAAAGGCATATTCTATACTATTTTCAAGGGCAAAGGCAACAATGCGGGGCACATCGGTTTCCCTGCAGAGCAGAATCTTCTCGGCAAATTTTGCAATCCCGGGATTTTTCTTTGCCATCACGGAATAGAGTGCTGTTTTTCGGTTACGGGCGAGTGCAGATGCTATTGCATGCTCCCTTCCCCCCCCGCCCACAACAAGTATCTTCATTCTCCCTCTCTAATGTACGTTTACTGTAAAAATTGCTTCTCTTTTAACAGTTCACTCACTCTGACAAGAGGCAGAAACTCAATACCGTGTTTACTGAGCAGAACATCTGCGCCCTGCTCACGGTCAACTACCGTAACAACGCAGTCGGCCTGTGCCCCCGCAGCACGAAGAGTATCGATACCGTACAGCGCAGATCCCCCCGATGTGGTCACATCTTCAATCAGGAGGACACGCTTGTTCCGGACTTTGCCGATGATCATCTCTTTCTTGCCATGACTCTTCTCTGCCGCCCGGATGATCGCATAGGGTTTTTTTGATGCAAGGGCAGTTGCAACCGCAAGAGGGACACCCCCGACCGCTACTCCGGCTACGACATCGAATTCATGCGACCCCGCAACGAGTTTTGCAATTGCAGTGAGCAGATCTGGATGAGTGACTGCTGTTTTCACATCTATGTAGTACGTACTTTTTGCCCCGGATGCCAGGGTAAAGTCACCCGTTTCAATTGCTTTGTAATGTATGAGCAGGTCTGCAACAGAGTTCACCATGGAACCTCCTTTACTCCCAAAATATAACCTATGATATTGACCGCCCGGTGAAGGACGATGGTAAGAATAATGATAATGATAAGGGCCGGCAGAGTGAGATACGCAAAGAGCCACGCAGGATCGAACAGGAGCAGTAAGATAAATGCCCCTGCTACCAGATCGAGCTGGTCTGCAACCGGCCACTTTTCACCCCGCACTTTTCCCATCCTGCGTTTGAGAAAACTCTTACCGAGATCCCCGAGCAGGGCTCCAAGAGCAAGGAGCGATACTGAAGTGAGGGTATGCTGGGGCAGGAATGCCAGGGCATATGTTGCCGAGAGCCAGATAAGGAGCAGCCCGGTGACGATGCCCGCGATCACGCCGAAAAACAGGCCACGGAATGTTTTACCGTCCCCGAATATCCGGCGCCCGTCTGAATAATTCCTGCCAAAGTCAATGGGAGTACCCCCTCCAAAAAGTGCAGCTGCCGGATTGGGGATATACGCCGGAAGCATGATCCAGACCGCTGCAAAGAGCGGGATTATGAAGAAGTCAATACTAATAATGGAGCACTCCAATACCTCTAATAAAGAGCAGATAAAAACATTAAGGTAACTCACAGCGGGAGATCCAAAAATACGTGAGTACCCGGTGGATATTGATGATAATTAAAAAGACCCGAACTCTTTGCCCTACATGCAATACCGTAATTGAAGCAGAGATTGTAGAAGAGGAGGGAAAGATCTGGCTGAAAAGGACGTGCAGGGAGCACGGGGATTTCAGGAATCTTTACTGGTCTGATCCTGCGATGTATCACCGGTTTGAAAAGTTTGATGCCATTGGCGCAGGGGTAACAAATCCCCAGAAGAACGCTCCGCCGGAAAACTGCCCTACGTCGTGCGGACTCTGCAATAACCACCACTCCCAGACCCTGCTTGCCAATATCGATCTCACCAACCGCTGCAATCTGGACTGTGAATTCTGTTTTGCAAACGCACGAGCCTGCGGATTTGTCTATGAACCTGATTTTGATGAAATCGTAAAGATGCTCACCCTTCTACGGAGTCAGAAGCCGGTCCCGGCACCCGCAGTACAGTTTTCGGGAGGCGAGCCTACCATGAGAAAAGATCTCTCAACGATCATCAGAAAGGCAAAAGAGATCGGTTTTCTCCAGGTTCAGATCGCTTCGAATGGTGTGCGGCTTGCAAAGGAGCCGGAATATGCCCAGGAACTCAAAGAAGCCGGCCTGAATACCGTGTACCTGCATTTTGATGGTGTGACTTCCGCAACAAACCCGTTTCTGGCAATTCACTTAAAAGCCGTTGAAAATATGAAACGGGTGAGACTGGGCATTGTTCTCGTGCCTACCGTAATCCGTGGCAAAAATGATCATGAAATCGGGGATATTATCAGATTTGCCGTTGATAATATTTCAGTAATCCGTGGGGTCAATTTCCAGCCGGTGGCATTTACCGGTGCTGCAAGTGATGACGATATCCAGAAATCCCGCATCACCATTCCCGAAGTTTTAGCAGATATTGAAGCCCAGACCCAGGGTATCATCAAAAAGAATGATTTTCACCCCATACCTTGTGTGCTACCGTTCTCAGATCTGGTGGAAGCCTATACCGGTAAACCCCAAGTGCGTTTTACTGCCCACCCCCACTGCGGTGCTGCCACCTATGTTTTTGTCCAGGAAACGGGTATGGTACCGGTCAACCGCATGGTAGATGTGGAGAGCTTTTTTACTTCGATCGCACAGATGACCGAGACCATCAAAAAAGGCGGCACCATCAACAAATACAAAGCCTTGTTGGAAGGTGTGAAGAGCATGCACGATTCCGTGCAGAAAGGCGAGAATGGCAGCACTGCCGAGTTCTGGAAGATCATTGGAAAGACACTGATCGGGCAGAACTTCGATGCACTCAGGGAATTCCACTGGAACGCTCTCTTCATCGGCACCATGCATTTCATGGACCGGTATAATTATGATCTCGACCGGGTCCAGCGGTGCTGCATTCACTATGCAACTCCTGATGGTACCCTCATTCCCTTCTGTACTTACAACAGTGGGCCGGTCTATCGCGAACAGATCTGGAAAAAATACGCAAAAAAGCCTGAAAAGGAAAATTCCTAACTCATTTTAAGAACATTCCTCAGGGAAACGGCAGGTCTGTTGACTGCGCATTGCGCATTGCAATCGCTGCTATCGCCAGGTCCTGAATAGCAAGACCTGTGGAGTCGAAGATAGTAATCTGGTCTGTGTGCCCGCGTTGTTTCATCCCGATAACAACTTCACCCAGTGTGCCTGCAATTTCTTCCGGAGTAAAAACACCCTGGCTGATGGGCACATTAACTTCACCTGAGTGAACGGCCTGAGACATATCATCGACAAAGACCAAACCCCGTTTGAGCAGGAGTGGATCAAGCTCCTGTTTTCCCGGAGCGTCAGCCCCGATTGCATTGATATGGGTTCCTTCCTGTATCCACTCACTCATGATAACGGGTGCGCGGGAAGGGGTTGTTGTGACAAGGACGTCACAGTCACAGGCTTTTCCCACAGGAACACTGCGGGCATCATAATCCGTGATAGCCAGTGCAAATTTTTCTGCATGCAGGGTATTCCTGCTCCAGCATCTGATCTCACGAATATCAAGTTCCTGAGAAATTGCCTGGTACTGTGCTTCAGCCTGCCGGCCTGTGCCAATAAGACCAAGCACAATCTCTTTTTTTGATGACAGGTATTTTGCCGCTACTGCACCCGCTGCACCGGTACGCATGTCGGTCAGTTTCGTGGCATTGAGAATTGCTACGGGCACACCGGTCGAGATATCAAGAATCACCGTAAGGGCCATCACCGTAGGAAGACCCTGTGCCGGGTTACCGGGATGCACATTGACAACCTTTACCCCGGCAAGCGAAAGAGAGGGGAGATATGCAGGCATTGTCCTGAAGTCTCCCTGGGGAAGGGTCACGTACACTTTCGGCGGCATCTGGACAAGGCCTCTCCCGTGGTCAGCAAATGCAGATTCGATTGCCTGATTCACTTCCTTAAGATCAATGGATTTCTCGGTGTCCGTGAAGTACCGCATGTGCGATCATCCGTCACTATGGGATTTTAACATTTCTTCACGGCTGAAAAAAAGTGAGTGTGGTAGAGAAAGAACAATTCACGATAAAAACGCTACGGGCGAACAAGCTAACCTAAAAAAGTGTAATGAAAAGAAATTTATGACTCATCCATCTCTTTGAGAGTCTTATCAGCAAGCTCCTTCATGCGTGCTGATATCCGGCTTGAGGAAGAATAATCAACTTCCTTCATTGCATTGGCAATCTCGGTCCCCATTACAAATATCGCATACTTATGCTCCATCTTGCTCTTGTGCTGCTGCGAGGGAGTGATCTTCAAGGAAGTATACTGGGTAAATTTCAGTTCGGGATTGATCTCTTCAAAATAATCTTTTACTTCAGAGAGCATCTTGTGAAGATTGATCAGTTCCTCTTTGTGCACGCTACAACTCCAGTCAATAACATGGTTGAGGTCAGGATAAATAAATTTGTGTGGGGTAAATTACATACCCATTTTGAGTAACTGGATTGAGAGCGGTCGTTTTATGACACCCTTGAAGTCTTTTGCCGCCACATAGGAGAGACCTTTCCAGACCAGACGATCCAGCAGTTTCTGGTCAACAGGACGATCAACAACAAGCCCGCTGACCGTTCCATCAAGGGTCTCTATTGCTTTCTCAACTTCATCCGGGCGCAGTTCTTTTACAACTGTCAGGTCATCGGTAAGGAACCGGGCAAGACTATGACCTTTGACATCGTCGATATGGTCACGGAGCGTCAGAGGCCCGTGACTCCCATCAGCAGGACGCTTCTGAGGAGACGCTGCATGGCGCGTCTTTTTGCCTGAATCCGACTCATCCACATTACTCCGGGAAATACGGAGTTCCGTCGGGAGTTCCGCTGCATCTTCAAAGTACTGGTCCCGCACATATTCCACGGGCACCTTGTTGCGCAGGGTCTTGATGACCTCTTTTCGGGTCATATCCTCGACACTCTTTCCCTTGGGGGAGAATGCAACAAAATCTATGTCAACAACCTGTAAGAGTTCCCGCAGGATCAATTCGCCGCCACGGTCTCCATCGAAAAAGGCAGTCGCAGTCTTCTTCTCGCAGAGATCAACAACCGTCTTTGGGATATTGGTTCCTTCAACAGCCACAGCATTTTTTATGCCGTACCGGAGAAGGTTCAGCACGTCAGCCCGGCCCTCGACTACAATGATTGCATCGGATTCGAGGACATTGGGACCGGCAGGTACCTTCTCTTCGCCGATGGAGCCGATCTTTTCCATGCGAAGACACTCGCGGACATCGTCGAGCAATTCATCGCTGTCGATAGTACCGTCATCGAACCGTTCGATCAGCAGCACTTTTGCCCGCTCGACAATCTTCTTTCGCTTGCTGACGCGGATATCCTCAATGGACTCGACAACCACATGTGCTACGCAGGGACCGACCCGGTCGATCGTCTCTAACGATGCGGCGAGGATAGCCGTCTCCGCACGGTCGAGAGAGGATGAGATAAGAATCTCACCTTTGGTCTCGCCTTTTTTGCTCGTTATCTGGACATCAATTCGTCCGACACGTCCTGTTCTCTGAAGATCCCGCAGATCCAGGTCTTCGCCGAGTAACCCTTCAGTCTGCCCAAAAATGGCACCAACTACATCGGGTTTCTCGACCACCCCCTCTGCTGCGAGGCTGATGTGAATAAGGTACTTGGTAGTATCCGGTGAATACAAGTAAACGCACCCCCATGTATCATGCGATAAATGAAATGCCTGATCATAGGTATAGGTGGTATATATCCCTTGGAATTACTTAAAGGGCATGCTTTTAAAACCTTACAAAAATGTTACTGATAAACAACTGATAATTCTCGTCTCGTGAATAAAATACGAAATTGAATCAGATACAAAAAATTCTGCGCGCTCACCGGGTGGCTGATTTGAGCAGTAAAAGAAGATCATGTTTAGCAATACCAGTGATAAGCACCCGTTTCTGGGAAGAGGTTGCACCGGAATGAATACTGATCGATGATGCCGGCAGATCGAGGGTTTCAGCAATCAGGGTTAGGATGGCTTTGTTTGCCTTTCCTTCAAGCGCATGCGCCGTCACCCGGCAACCAATGGCTTTTCGCCATTCATTGTATCCTGCAGGAAAGAGCTCTGCTTTGGCTCCGGCAGTAACATCAAGAGAGATAATCGTACCGTTCCGATCTTCCAAAAGAGCATCCGCAATATCAGGCATAGAAAAAACCGCTGATAAGAATGTTGCCCGGCAATAACGCACATGGATCACCAGTGGCTGCTGCCGTTCTTCACCTGTGTTTAAACCCTTGCCGGGCGTATGCCTGTCGCGCAACCGGGTTGTCCCATGGATCA
>JBAXDE010000112.1:0-6489 GCA_037141115.1 Methanomicrobiales archaeon
CGAGAGGTTGCACCTTCTGCATCTATTGGGATCAAACTGGCAAAGTTAGGTTAGTTCACTAGGCACCGATGGGACTTAAAATATTCTTATACATGCGACCGAAAGGTGACAAAAATAAGGTACAATAAGCCGGGAGAAAAATTATTTTTTCTTCCTTGGGCGAATAAACGAATGGAACAGACCAATTACAGCATTGGGCTTTTTCGGGCGGAAAACTCCTTCATTAGCGTACCGGACGTCCTCAATGGAGAAGAAAGCATGCGGGTTTGTTATCTGGAGATGCTCGGTTATACGGGATACATCGATACGATTCACCAGCGTGAGAATCATCTTGACATTCCCCCTTGATCCTTTCGCATCAAGGATTGTGACCCCCAAATGTTCAGACTGGAGAAATGAGGTGATCTCTTCATTGGATTCTTCGGTAGTTACGATTCGCATGATAACCATACCAATTGACAACTTCTCTTCAATGATGAGCCCGACATATGTTCCCATCGCAAACCCGAAGGCAAATGCAAAGAAATTTGCGATATTGGATAGGTCATTCATGACCACTTCCATAGCAAGCAGCCAGATAACAATCTCAAAAAAAGCAATGATCGGAGCGAGATACTTGATTCCCCGGGAGATGTAGATGACCCGGATGGTCTCCATGCTCACATCGCCAATACGGGCAATGAAGATCAGGAGGGGAAGAATGACCATTGCGTAAATTTCAGGATTGAAAATGAAAAACGCCATTATTTCGCCTTTTTCCTGATTCTTACTCACCAGGTGGATTGAGCTGAAAAGACGTTAACGATTGATTCTATATCAATATTCTCCGGAATTGGTTAAAAAAGATATATCAGGGTAATAATCCTGAAACGCACAAAAAAATGGTTGGGGTAATTATGCGTACTTTGCAGGATCGGTATCGAATTTCTTCTTGCAGCCCGGTGCACAGAAATAATATTTCTGCCCTTTGTATTCGCTGGTGAATTTTGCAGTCTTTTCATCGACAGTCATCTTGCAGATTGGATCGATTGCCATTTTTCACATCACCTCATTTATCTCCCTTTCTTCGCGTCAGGTATATACTTTGTGAGCAGGAGTGAGAGCGTCACAACCGTTACAGAGCTCGCTGCCATTGCAAGAGCGGCAAGTTCGGGCCTGAACGTAATGCCAAATGACGGATAAAGTAGACCCGCTGCGACTGGGATGAGCGCTGCATTATAGGCAAATGCCCAGAAAATATTCCCCTTGATCCGGCCCATCACTTTCTTTGAGAGCTGGACTGCTGCTACCGCATCGAGCAGATCATCGTTCATCAGCACGATATCCCCGCTCTCAATCGCTATGTCCGTGCCGCTGCCTATTGCGATACCCACATCCGCTTGTGCAAGTGCAGGTGCATCGTTAATACCGTCACCGACAAATGCAACAACTTCGCCTTCTGCCTGGAGTTTTTTTACTTCGGCCTCTTTATCCTGGGGCAATACTTCTGCAATCACCCGGTCAATGCCAATCTGGCGGGCGATCGCATCTGCCGTACGCCGGTTATCCCCGGTGATCATGACAATGCGAACACCCATATTTTTAAACTGTGTTATGGCCTCCCGGCTCGTGTCCTTGAGAGTATCTGCAATTGCGATTATACCGGCCACCTGGCCGCCCACAGCTACCAGCACCGTAGTCTTGCCTTCCCGTTCGAAGCGGGTTATCCGTTCATCGAGATTTTCCGGGATGGCTATGTTTTTTTCGGTGAGGAATGCACGATTTCCAATAAGCACGATCTCCGAAAGTACCGAAGCTGCAACTCCTCTCCCGCCAAAAGTATCGAATTGCTCCGCCGGTTCAATCTTCACAGCCCGGCTTTTCGCACTCCGCACAACTGCCTGAGCGAGCGGGTGCTGCGAGTTCTTCTCAACACTTGCGGCTAATGAGAGAAGTGTCTCTTCAGTAATCCCCACAGGAACGAGATCGGTCACTTCTGGTTTTCCTTTCGTTAAGGTCCCGGTCTTGTCAAAGATGACGGTGGTAATCTTCTCGGCAACTTCAAGGGCTTCACCATTACGGATCAGGATACCGAGCTGCGCACCCCTGCCTACACCCACGGTAACCGCTGTCGGCGTGGCAAGCCCAAGCGCACAGGGACACGCAACAACAAGGATGGAAATGAGGGCAGTGAGAGCGAAAAGGAGCGTCGAACCCAGCAGGAAGAACCACACCACAAAGGTGAATGCTGCAATGATGAGTACGACCGGAATAAAGTAGGTAACCGCAACATCAGCGATCCTCTGGACCGGCGGTTTTGAACCCTGTGCATCTTCCACCATCTGGATGATCTGGGCAAGCATCGTCTCCTTGCCCACTTTTGTTGCACGGACAGTCAGCACGCTGTTGGTGTTCAACGTGCCACCAACAACGCGACTGCCCGGTGTCTTGAGGGGCGGTACGGGTTCTCCGGTGATCATCGCTTCATCGACAAAACTTTCGCCGGCCACCACTTCGCCATCAACCGGTACTTTGGCACCGGGCTTTACAAGTACCAGGTCACCGACAACCACATCTTCGACCGAAACCTCAACCTCCTGCCCATCGCGGATCACAAGCGCCGTCTTGACCCGGAGACCTGCCAGTTTTTTGATGGCTTCAGAAGTCCTGCCTTTTGCCCGTCCTTCCAGGAAACGCCCGAGCATGAGGAAGGCTGCCAGCATGATGGCGGTATCATAGAACATGAACTCGTGGGTGAGCACAATGCCAAACGTTCCTAAGACACTCGACCCAAAAGCCACGCCGGTTCCCATAGCATACATCACGTCCATGGAGAGCATGCGATGCGAGAGTGAGATCCATGCAGCCCGGAAGATCGGGTAGGCAACAAAGGCAAAGACCGGCGTTGAGATGACGAGCATCACATAGCCAAGCTGCTGCATGGAGAGGGGAAGCGGGACCCACATTGCCAGCATCAGAGGAATGCTTACAGCAAAACCGACCATGAACCGGACAAACTTATCGTGCAGGTCCCCCTCACGGGCAATCTTCTCTGCCTCTTCACTCACTTCTCCGGATATTCCGAGGTACTGGTACCCGGCCTCTTCGATCGCTTTCTTCATATCTTCGATCCGGGTCAGGGAAGGATTGAAGGTAACATAGGCTTTTTCGGTCCCGAGATTGACCGTTGCAGAAACGATACCGGGAAGTTCTTTTAAGGCAGTCTCGATAGTCTCGACACAGGTTGCACACATCATCCCGCCGACTTTTATCGTGACCTGGCTGTTTACCACATCGTACCCGGCTTCCTTCACTGCTTTTTCCAGTGTGACAAGGGAGACTTTGGCCGGATCATACTCGACATGGGCGGTATCGGTGCCAAAATTCACCCGGGCTTTTGAGACATCCTTAAGGCCAGCTAAAGATTCCTCAATATTCACCGCACAGGTAGCGCAGTGCATCCCCGCAATTTTTATCTCGGCCTTCTTCTTTTCCGGTTCCATGGTATCATCCCCTCACGACTGGTCGAAAGAATCCTGTTGCCGGTAATCTCCGGTTACAGCCATATATTTCTTCTGAATGTGCCACATGAGAGAAATGTTGACAACCGTAAATTTTTTCCCGCAAAAAAGATTTACTGCCCTGCCGGCTGCTGCTGCATTGCCCGGGTGGATTTAAAAAAGAACCAGCCCACGATGCTAAACGTAAGAAGCGGTGAGACCCAGTAGGGGATCGGAAAGCCGAAACTGTCGAGGATCATGATGGCGCCCAGCACGAGGATGGAGTACATAGCACCGTTTTTCAGGTAGGGATATCGCTTGATCTTATCCACGTTGCGCACGGTGAGTTCCCGCACCACGAATGCCCCGAGCCCGTTGCCAATAATGATCAGCGGTACTGCCATGGTGAAGGCAAATGCCCCGATCACGCCATCGATCGAGAAGGTGGCATCGATCACTTCGAGATAAAAGATCTTGCTCATATCGGACATGTCGCCATTCAGCATCTTTTTCTCGGCGGCTTCCGCGTTCTGGCGGAACCCGTGGACAATGAAAAACGCGGTCGACCCGATCACCGCACCGAATGCGATCATCGGGCTTTTTGCAAGGGCAAACCAGACGATTGCCGCGAGCAGGACCGAGACTATCGCAAAGAACCAGACCCCTTTTGTCGCAATGTAGCGCTCCCCCCGCAGGCCGAAGTTCTTCTCTTCCAAGAAGAGCCAGTGGAAGAAGAGGAAGATCAGGAACACCCCGCCTCCCATCAGGAGGATAGGAGCGGAATGCTCGATGGCTGCAATCACGAGCGGATCGGAAGAGAAGGTGGCTGTCAGGGCACCGATGGGACCAAGAGAAGGAGTTGACAGCCAGACGATCAGCCAGGGCAGCAGGCCCCGGACTGCAAAGACAGCAATGAGCAGCCCCCAGAGCAGGAACCATTTCTTCGCCCGCTCTCCCATGGTGGAGAGGACTTCAGCATTGATGATGGCATTGTCGATGCTGGTGATTGTCTCAAAGAGGCAGAGCCCCGCGATGATGAGAACGATTGAGAGGAGATCCATGTGCGGGTACTGTATCTGTGTTCAGATCTTTTTAAAATTGTGTCCGGCGTTCGGACGGAAATAAAAAAACCGGGATGATTATTGTGCTGCCAGAAATCTCTGGTACTCTGCCACGAGTGCTGCGGCATATTCTGCCGTCTTTTTTGTCGGCACATAGTTAAAGACCTTCACTCGTTTGAGGAGCTCATCCGAGATCTCGGTTGAATTTTCCAGCCGGAGTTTCTTTACTTCATCCAGGATAAAGTCGAGATGGTCGATGCCGGTCTCCTTCCCGTCAATCAGGATCCGTTTCGTGGTGATCCTGTCCGGAGGTATCCCCCCGCAGATCGAGCAGTAATAACCATTCTTGTCATCGCCGGGCATACCTTCACTCCTTGATCATGATGAGGCTCATCTTGAATTTCGTAATCGCTGATAGAGCATGCGGGACATTGGCCGGGAAGATGATCGTCTCTCCGGTCTTCATCGGGTAAGTCTGCCCGGCCACCCAGACCTCACATTCCCCTTCAAGAATCGTGACCATGGCATCGAACGGTGCAGTATGCTCCGAGAGCCCCTCGTTCTCATCGAACGAGAAGATGGTGATGTTGCCGGCTTTTCGCGAGATGATCATCCGGCTGGCTACGGCTCCTTCCGCGTAGTTGACCAGATCTTTGAGCTGGATCACTTTCCCTTTGAGCTCTTCGCGTCTCTTATCCGGCTTGTCTTCGTGTTTCGGGGGTTCGTAATCGGCCATGGATAATCAGGTGAATGATAATAGATGATGGAGGTTTTTAAAATATCCGGTAATTTATCGCTTACACTCATCTCAAGGTAAACCGTCTGACCTTCCCCAGCTCCAGAAATTAGTTGCCAGAATTTTTAGGGAAAGTACGGCCAGACCTACTGGAAGAGCACCAGGGGTGCCCTCAAACCGATACCTATGGCGACGGGGCAGCGATTATGTCGAGATGACTGTTCGGGTTCCGAACAATAATGATCCCCCGTATCGTTCATACACCATTTCCCGCCACCTGCACCCCGTTTTACCCCATGATCCCCGCCCCGGACGCGAATAAACCCCTCTTTTCGCAGGGTGATTTTTTGGGAGGACAACCCCCCCCGCGAAAAGCGGTTTTCCTTGAGATCCGCCATCCGGAAAGCATAGTAGTGATTTTTCATGGCGCTGAGCCCGGGGGGTGAACCTCCAATTTTACCACATTTAAAACATTCGTAATAGGCAATTTTATCTATTTTCATATACTATACATAATCAATAGTGCTGAATATGACCATTCGCGACATCATCCTCGTCCAGCAGCGTGACCTGCAGCATACCTTGGGTGAGACCTATATCGAACGCGAGACTCCGGTTAAAGGGTCGGACACTTCCCTTGTCAGGGTGATCATCGGTCCCCGCCGGGCCGGCAAATCCTTCTTTGCCATTCACCACCTCAAAGGGAACCGGCCGTTCGGGTATGTCAACTTCGATGACGAGCGGCTGGCCGCTCTTGAGGATTACGATGAGATCCTCGCGGCAGTTGATTCCGTGTACAACAAACCCCGGGTCCTGCTGCTGGACGAGATCCAGAACCTGCCGAAGTGGGAGCTTTTTGTCAACAGGCTCGCCCGGCAGGGATACGATCTCATCATCACCGGCAGCAACTCGCACCTGCTCAGCGCGGAACTCGCAACGCACCTGAACGGCCGCTACCTCCAGACACCCATCCTGCCGTTCTCGTTTGCCGAGTACCTCCGACTCTCCCCCCGCGAACTCACGACCGGAGAGAAAGCTTCGGCCCTTGTCGCGTACGCACTGGGCGGGGGATTCCCGGAACCGCTCGTAAAAAAATTCTCCTCCCGCGACTATCTAAAAACGCTCTTTGATGCCATTGTGTACAAAGATATCGTCAAGCGTGTTTTCGCCAATTCGTTTTTGATCCACTAAACGCGAAAACGCCAATCCAATT
>JBAXDE010000113.1:0-6434 GCA_037141115.1 Methanomicrobiales archaeon
TATCGTAACTAAGTGTATATATTTACTAAAATATCGATCTTTCCCTTAGTTTTGTAGGGGATACGGGGATTTGTCCGCAGGGTCCATAGCGCTCCACTTTTAAAAGTCTCTGATTTTTCTTAATAATCATTAGGTAACCGGAAGATAAGGGCATGACGGTTTATATTCTCTCTCCCCGGCACCTATCCTTACGGTTCATATAAGTAACCCGGAGGTTCGATGCTCGAACCCCGGCAATTTGTGGAATATATATGCACACCTGCAGACATTATGACCAGGTGATACACGATACTAAAATTCGGTGTGTCACCGACCCATGCAGAACAAAACAGAGGAGATAACGATGGACACTGGTAAAATTTTTCTGGGGATTGCGCTTCTCGCATTTTCGGTTGTAATGGCGATTCATCCTGCCAGCGCAGCCGTATGTGACAGTTCCTGCCCGGTTGGATACGGGGACCTTCACACTGATAACTGCGTAAGCGCTACGGTAATTTCACAGGACCCGGATAGTACCGCACCTTCCCAATCACCAGCCTTCTCCAGGGCAACTTCGGGAACTCTGCCATGAAGTGTCCACCGGAAATCTTCTCCCAATGCCACACACCAGTACGAACGATGAATGCCACACACTCATCCACACATACTTATTCATCAGTTACGGGACTGAAACAACGGGGGCATGCCCTTCATTAAAAAATAACCTGATGAGGCAGAATCCCGATCCTCACAAATCCCGGAGATCCCTGAAAGGAATCCTCACCTTTTTGGGAATCATACATGGAAAGCCAACCAATACTCTTTTTACAAAAATTATCCAGAATTCCGTAAATCAGACGGAATTAAAAAACGTTAAAAAATGTTTTTTCTCCGGATGACCATCCGGTTTAGTTCTTTTTTACCGCACTGAAATAACAGAGTATCCCACAGATTCCGAGCGCAACAAGAGGAAGAATTCCAGATGAAGGGGACTGGGGGGTGCCGGTCGGGTAAGGTGTCGGGACGGTCACCTTTGAGGTAGGCTTCTTTGTTGGCGTAACCGTGACTGAAACCCTGGTAACGGGATTGGCGTTACCGGGAGTATCAGTCACAGCAGGACCGGTTGAAGGGACCGTGAGGCGCACGTTATCGATATATCCCTGGGCAAAGATATTCTGCTGGCCATAATCTCCCTTTGCACCGAGATAGATCCGGTTAAGGCCTTTCAGATTCTCTCCAACCTGAATGAAATAACTCCAGATGTCCGTTCCGGACTGCAGGGATCTCACTTTCATGGACAGAACCTTTGAATTGTCATCATAGTTGACCGTCACATGGTAGGTTTTGTTGATATCGAATTTTGCCGTGGCTCCCTTGTAGGCATCGGGCCCCATCTCTGTTGCTGCGCTCTGGCTGTTCACTTCAACCAGCTTGTTACCGGAAGAGACCAGGTGAAGCCACATGATCTGGCCATATTTTGCATTGGTGAACATCGAGATGACATTGGTGCCCTTGGACGGATCCATCTCACTACCGGATAACCCCATCCGGAAGGTTGCACCCTCATCGATTCGGTTCAGGATAAGATCGTAATCGAGCGTGAAGGATCCTGAAGCGAGCGAGACCGGGATATAGGCATAACTTCCCGAACTGGGTTCGATGGAGAAGCGGTACATCCCCATGTCAGGCGCCCAGTAATAATTCGAAGAAGCACCACCCGTATTGGTCTTCCAGCCGGGATCGGAAGCAAAGGATGTCTGGTAGAGCGTGGTCTGGTCTTCGCTGTTCTGGGCCATTACCGGCAGTACTGCAAGCAGGCAGCAGGCAGCTATGATGAGGGTTATCACAAGATTCCTGGTATTCATTACAATTCTCCCTGGTTTTTCGTTCCCTTTTTTATGAAGTGCACAACCCCCATACCGGGTACAATCCGGTTTGAGGATGATGCTCTTTTTTTTATCCCAGCCCGTAAAAGCTGGAGGAAACATATTGTATATAGGTATGCAGCCCTCCTTTTCTTAAAAATAACTGATTCAGCAGTCCCTTTCGGGATATATTTATTTCCCGAATCGCGCAATATTAGAGAGCACAGCAAGATGCGCGATAATAGTCTAGCGGTAGGACAGGAGCTTCCCAAGCTTCTAGCCCGGGTTCGATTCCCGGTTATCGCATAGGTAAAAATGGAGACAGAACCCGAACGCCTGGCCATGCGGATCATTGCTGAGAACCGCAGGGGTGTCTTACGTGACATTGCCACGGTGATGGCTGCCCATGACGCAAACATCGTGATGATCAGCCAGGAAGTGTTCGAATCCGGACCCTACACGGGTATGGCAGAACTCTATTTTGAATATGATTCTGCCGATGCCGACGACCACGAACTGCTGCTCGAGGATCTCAAGGCGATCACCTCGGTCAATGATGTAAAGGCCTATAAGCCGTTTGGCCATATATTCGGCTCTCGGGTGATCATTATTGGCGGCGGAGCCCAGGTTGCACAGGTGGCAATGGGTGCCGTGAACGAGGCCGACCGGCATAACATCCGGGGCGAACGGATATCTGTCGATACGATCCCACTGGTTGGTGAACGGACCCTTGCGCTTGCCGTTGATGCGGTTGCCCGCCTGCCCCGTGCCTCGATCCTGGTACTTGCCGGTTCGATCATGGGCGGCGACATCTCAAAAGCGGTGGACAGGGTGAGGGAGGCCGGGATCCCGGTCATTTCCTTAAAAATGGCAGGTACGGTGCCGCAACACGCAGATCTCGTAGTCACGGACCCCATACAGGCGGGTGTTTTTGCTGTCATGCACGTCAGCAGCAAAGCGGTCTTTGACATCAACCGCGTCCGGGGCCGGGAGTTCTGATATGGAGCGTATAGAAAAAGCAGTCTCTGTCCTCATGCATGATGGTCTTGTTGTCTACCCGACTGAGACCGTCTACGGTCTGGGTGCTGACGCTTTCTCGGATGAAGCAATTATAAGAGTCTATGAGGCAAAACACCGCCCGCTGGGCATGCCGATCTCGATCGCGGTATCCGATTTTGATATGCTGGCAGCAGTTGCCCACGTTGAACCATGGATGGAGACATTTCTCCAGACTTTTCTTCCCGGACCGGTTACCATTGTACTTGAATCGCGAAACTGCGTTCCGGATATCCTGACCGGGGGAACGGGCATGATTGGCATCCGTATCCCGGCCCATCCCCTTGCACAGCAGCTGATCGAGCAGTTCGATTCCCCCATCACCGCAACGAGCGCAAACCTCCACGGTGCAAAAGACCCCCAGGTACCGGATGAATGTACCATCAACTATGAGTTACTGCTCGATGGCGGAAGACTGCCCGGCACCCCCAGCACCGTTGTAGATCTACCCTCCCGAACGATCATTCGCGCAGGCGCACAGGTTGACAAGATCGCAAAATTCCTTGTAAACCTGTGAGACTGACTGCATGCTGCCCATCCGGTTACGCGATTTTGTAAAAGACCCTGATGGCTGGATCTACGCCGTTTCTACGTATGACAACGCTGATACGATAGGCTGCGTGCTCCGGTATGTCCCGGATGTGGATGGCGAACGCCTGCATGCCTCGGGCACCCGGTATAAAAAATACGATTTTGAAGACGCTTATGCATTCATTGCCCGGCACAAGCCGCAGTATGCCGGTCTCCTCCAGCGCATCCCATACAGCGATGTGACACGGGTTTGGAAACCCGACGAGGAACTCGCCAATATCGCCCACAGGCACCCAAGAGTGCAGAGACTCGTTGATCTCCTCGGACTTCCTGCCGGTACCGTCGGCTGCACCGGTTCGCTTCTCTGCGGGCTTGAGAATGAGTCCTCCGATATCGACATGGTGGTGTACGGGCGGCACTGGTTTACTGCGCAGGCTCTGGTCCGGCAGGGAATCATCGACGGGAAAGTCGAGGGACTCTCTCCGGATATGTGGAAGAAGGTCTATGAGAAGCGCAAGCCGGAGATCTCCTATGACCAGTTCGTGGTCCACGAACAGCGCAAGTGGAACCGGGGCCAGGTCGAGGGTACGTATTTTGATATCCTCTTCACCCGGTCTTACGATGAACTGAAGGGTGCCCCACTCACCAAAGGCACCGTGATCGGGAGGCAGACGATCGAAGCGAAAGTCCTCGATGCCTCCCTCTCGTTTGACAACCCGGCAATCTATTCGATCGAGCATGAATCGGTGAGCCGGGTGCTCTCGTTCACCCATACCTACAGCGGCCAGGCACTTCCCGGGGAGACGATCGAAGCCTGCGGGGTGCTGGAGCAGCACGGCAACGAGCGCTGGCTGGTTGTGGGGACTAGCCGCGAGGCCCCGGGCGAGTATATTGTGTCAAAGACGCTGCTCGGGCAGTGAGTTTTTTTTATGATTCATGCTTCGGCAATATCCTGCCGGCATGAGACATGCGGATGGTGCTGCCCCTTACAGTGCCACACTTCCACCGGGTCCTCGTACTGATCCGGGAAATATTCTGACGAGGGAACGAACAGCAATTTCCGGAGGATATGCTGCATGATGGGCCGCGGCATCACCACGCTGACATCATACCCGTCACTCAGCCACCGCCGGATAAGTTTCTGGGTATTGCCCTCATTCTTCTCCCGCGAGATGATGTAGTGGAGGCAGAGCCGGTTCTCCTCCCGCAGTTCCAGCCATCCGGAGAAGAGGCGTCCGGTAAATTCCAGAGCATCGCCTTCGGGAGTTCCGGTCTCGATTCGTTTTGGGGTCATGATTACATTTCCTTTTGTATCTGATCCAGACCGTTTCAGAAAAATGGGATAAAAGGCGTGGGCATGGGCACGGTGAAAGTGATTTATCGTGTCACCCGAACCCGTGGCGATGCATTCCAGCAGGTTTTAAAATGCCGGAATCCTACCCCCGGTCATGGCGGTGAAGAACCCCTTCCGGACCACGCTTATCGCTCCCTGTGGTATGAACTGCGCCATCTGCATGGCGTATCTCCGTACGAAGAACCGGTGCGGGGGGTGTAATGCACCCAACCGGTTGTGTAACATAAACTGTACGATCTCGGCCTGCGAACAAGGGAGGGGAAAATTCTGTTCACCCTGTTGCGCTGAATATCCCTGCAAACGATTGAAGCAACTGGACATGCGGTACCGGAACAGATACGGCATGAGCATGATCGGGAACCTTACAGCGATCAGGGAGCAGGGCATCCGGGCGTTTGTCAGGACCGAGCGCGAACGCTGGACCTGCCCGGCCTGCGGGGGGACGATCGATGTTCACCACGGGAAGTGTTCGGTCTGCGGGAAGGGGCGGGAGTAAGGCAGGACTTGTGCTTCTGGCAGGTTCAACCGGATCCTGATTCAAAATTTTTCATCACACTTTGATTTCAAATTTGTAACCGGATCCTGATTTGAAATTGTTAAGCAGACTTTGATTCAAAATTTTTCATCAAGCTTTGATTTCAAATTTGTAACCGGATCCTGATTTGAAAATGTTAAGCAGACTTCGATTCAAAAATTTTCATCAAGCTTTGATTTCGAATTTGTAACCGGATCCTGCTCGAAAGATTCCGGGCAGACATTGATTTCGAACTTCAAACCGGATCATGATTCAAAATTTTTCAGCGCAGTCATGATCGCGATTGTAAACCTGATCCGGAACGATCGATCCTTGATTTTGATCGTTCAATCGGATCGCGATTTGAAAATTTCAAGCAGACCCTGATTCAAAATATTTCAGCAAGCTTCGATTTGGAATTTGAAATCGAAACCCGATTTAAAAATTCCGGGCAGACCTTGATTTAGATTTTTTAACCGTACCTTGATTGCAATTATGAAATTAGCGGATACTTTTCCGACGAGAATACCAAAACATTTCAGAGAGTATTGTCCCGGGTAATTCTCCGTTTGAAAATTTTTGAGCAGAGATCGATTCAAAAATTTCAGGCAGACTTTGATTTGGAATTTGAAACCGGATCGTGATTTGAAAATTTTGAGCAGACTTTGATTTCGATTTTTTCATCAAACCCTGATTCAAAAATTCTCATCGCGTACACGATCGCGTTTAAAAACCGTTACCGGATCAATCAAGCTTTGATTTCATTTTTTCAATCGGATCTTGATTTTGATTTTCAATCGGATCTTGATTCGAAAATTCCGGGCAGACTTCGATTTAAAAAACAAACATTTCTGCCGCTCCTGTTGGGGTACCCTTCCGCACAGGAAGGGGGGTCCTCTATCATGCTGACAGGGAAGGGTAGGGGTCAAAAAAAATTTAAGATGAGGTATGGGTGGAGGGGACCCCTCATTTTTTTGACCGAGAGGGGAGGTAGGGCCCCTCATTGGAGAGGGAGATACAATGCGTGAGAGTACTAAATCATAAAAAAACTTTGACCGAACATTATTCAAACATTGATTTAAGGTTACTGTTTACAGTGACACCAGAGCTGCTGCTGGGACGAACGGTTCTCCAT
>JBAXDE010000114.1:0-6431 GCA_037141115.1 Methanomicrobiales archaeon
TCCTCGTCGAGGTTCCAACTGCCCGTATGGATGCAGCAGCAACCTACGATGTCGCATCAACCGTAGTGGCAGCAGCCACCACCTATGCACTGGTTGACCAGTACAAGGTCGACATGTTCGACGGTTCCTACATCAAGGCAGCAGTCTGGGGTACCTACCCACAGACAATGGACATGCAGGGCGGAAACGTTGTTTCGATCCTTTCCATCCCCCAGTTCAACGAAGGTCTCGGCTATGCACTCCGTAACGTTCCGGCCAACCACGCGGTCATGATGACCCACCGGAATGCATTCCAGGGTGCAGCACTCTCAGCAACCTTCGAGCAGGCAGGTATGTTCGAGATGGGTAACGCAGTCGGCCCATTCGAGCGTGCACAACTCATGCTCTACGCATACCAGGGACTCAATGCAAACAACCTGGTCTACGACCTCGTCAAGGCAAACGGCAAGACCGGTACCATCGGTACTGTCGTGCAGAGCCTCGTTGAGAAGGCAATTGAAGACAAGGTTATCAAAGCAGGCAAGAAGGGCAAGAGCGGCTTCATCTTCTACGAGACGAAAGACCCCATGCTCTGGAATGCCTACGCATCTGCAGGAACCCTTGCAGCAACCATGGTTAACTGCGGTGCCGGACGTTTCGCCCAGGCAGTCTCAGCAACCCTGCTGTACTTCAACGACCTGCTTGAGCACGAGACCGGCCTCCCCGGTGCAGACTTCGGTCGTACCATGGGTGTTGCAGTTGGTTTCTCGTTCTTCAGCCACTCAATCTATGGTGGCGGCGGTCCCGGTGTCTTCAACGGTAACCACGTAGTGACCCGACATGCAGCCGGTGTCGGTATGCCCTGTATCGTCGCAGCCTGTGCACTTGATGCCGGAACCCAGATGTTCGGCCCCGAGCACACCTCGAAGATCTACCAGGACACCTTCGGCCAGCTTGACTCGTTCAAGAAGCCGATCCAGGCAATTGCAAAGGGTATCTAAACCCAATCAAAGGATACGAATGACAGAAGCCACGTTCCCCCAGTGCAGGATTTCCGCCGAGCGGTTGCTTAATCCCGAGACCACAGAACGCCTACTGAACAAGCTCATCGAAGTCCCCGGTATCAGGCGCATGCTCTTAAACGGACAGCGTCTTCCGGCGATAATTCCGTATGGTCCCGCCAAAGGTCTTGCCAATCCTCATCCTATGAGGAGGACGATCAAGGTCGGTGACCAGGATGTCGAATTGCAGGTTCATGTAGGTAACGTTCTTCTCGAGCTTGAAAGCCGCGAGAGCATTCCCGCACTGAAAGCCGCGTGCGAATCGGTCTTTACTGACTTTACTTTCCGAATTCAGGAAGGCAGATACATGAAGACCGAGCCGTCCCTTGTAGACTACTGTAAGTACGGCCCTGACGCGGACAAAGATATGCTCGGTCTGGCTGATCCAAGCAGCAAGTCCAAGCCCGTAATCCTTCAGGGACTAAAATAATCATGCCGATTGGACGAGTAACCCAGGTTGTTGACTGCCGCGAGGCGATGGGCATGGGTAAAGGAGGCGGTATTGCCCAGCGGGGCACCATCTCCGAATGCCGGTACCCGGATGTCATAGTGGTCGGGATGTCTCCCGGACGCCGCCACGTGACCAAGCCGGTGTGCGATATAACCTCAGGTTTACGTCAACAGGGCGTTGAATACAGCATCAGTACGCTGGTGCTCAATGCCGGAAGTGGCGTCCCGCCGGACGCCCCCAAAATTGACGGGGGCGTTCTTGGCGCTTCATTTGGGCTTACCGAAAAAGAGGTCATGCAGATTGAGAAACACAAAATAGCCATTCTCCACCACGGGAACGTTCGTTCCCACGTGGTGCACAAGGTGCGGTTTATTCTTGCAGCCTGTGATGTGAAGGCAGTTGTTGTTTCCCAGTCCCCTGTGGATTATGAGGATTTCGCGAAAGAGGGTGTGAAGACCTCGTTCGTGATGCCAGCCCAAGACAAAATCCGTACCAAAGGTACGGTGATGTCCATTGTGAGCGGCGTCACCCGGGGTCAGACCCCCACCCGCGAAAAGATGGCGGAAGTCATTTCGTCAGTGATGAAACTTATGAAAAAGAAGCAATCATTGGAGTGATAAAAAAATGGCATACAAACCCCAATACTGTGCTGGCCAGACTATTGTAGCCGACAACAGGCGCAAGCAGATGGACCCGGCCCACAAGCTGGAAAAGCTCCGTGATGTCTCTGATAAGGACCTTGTTCTTATTATGGGACACCGTGTACCAGGTTCAGCCTACAAGAGTGCACACCCGCCGCTCGCAGAGCAGCAGGAACCCGCGTGCCCAGTCCGCAAGATGGTAACCCCGACCGACGGCGCAAAGGCCGGCGACCGTGTCCGTTACATCCAGTTCTCGGACTCAATGTACAATGCACCCTGCCAGCCCTACCTCAGGTCATACCTCGAAGCATACCGCTTCCGCGGCATTGACCCAGGTACCCTGTCAGGCCGTCAGATCGTCGAGTGCCGCGAACGCGACCTCGAGAAATACGCAAAAGACCTCGTCAACACCGAGCTCTTTGACCCAGCCCTCTGCGGTGTCCGTGGATGTACAGTGCACGGCCACTCACTCCGTCTCGATGAGAACGGAATGATGTTCGACATGCTCCAGCGCTGTATCCTCGACAAGAAGTCAGGTATTGTCAAGATTGTCAAGGACCAGGTCGGTGTCCCTCTTGACGGCGAAGTCAAGATCGGCAAGCCGATGGACGCAAAATGGATCAAGTCACACAGCACCATCTACCACTCACTCGTAGGCACTGCCTACCGTGACGACGCAGAACTGATCGAATACATCCAGCGCATCCACTCGCTCCGTGTAAAGTACGGATTCATGCCAAAGGAGGCATAATCATGGCAAAAGCAAAAATCGAGAGAACGCAGAAGCTCTTCTTAAAGGCAATGAAGGAGAAGTTTGCAGAAGACCCCCAGGCAACCTCAACCGTCTTTGCCCGTGCAGGTCTTGAGCAGTCCCCGCGAAAGATGGAGTTCATGAAGGCTGGAAAGAAGGCCGAGATGGACCGCGGTATCTCCATGTACGACCCCAAGCGCTGCCACTGTGGTGGTATCCCGCTCGGTCAGCGCCAGCTGATGACCTACGAAGTCAGCGGCACCAACGTCTTTGTAGAAGGCGACGACCTCCACTTTGTCAACAACGCTGCCATGCAGCAGATGTGGGATGATATCCGGCGAACCATCATCGTTGGCCTCGACCTCGCCCACAACACGCTCCAGAAGCGCCTTGGCAAGGAAGTTACTCCTGAAACCATCAACGAGTACCTCCACGTGCTGAACCACGCCATGCCCGGCGCAGCAGTCGTTCAGGAACACATGGTCGAGACCCACCCGTCACTTGTCGACGACTGCTACGTGAAGATCTTCACTGGCGACGACGAGATGGCAGATGACATCGAGCCCCAGTTCCTCTTAAACCTCGACAAGCTCTTCCCGGCAAAGAGTGCAGCAGCACTCAAGGCCGCAGTCGGCAAGTCGATGTACCAGGCAGTGCACATCCCCACAACCGTCAGCAGAACCTGCGATGGTGGAACCACCTCCCGCTGGTCTGCAATGCAGATTGGTATGTCCTTTATCGGCGCATACAAGATGTGTGCCGGTGAGGCAGCAGTCGCCGACCTCGCATTCGCCGCAAAACACGCCGGTGTTATCCAGATGGCAGATATCCTGCCCGCCCGCCGTGCACGTGGCCCGAATGAGCCAGGTGGCATCAAGTTCGGTCACTTCGCAGACATGATCCAGGGAGACCGCAAGTACCCCAACGACCCCGTCAAGGCAACCCTTGAAGTCGTCGGTGCAGGTGCAATGCTCTTCGACCAGATCTGGCTCGGATCTTATATGAGCGGTGGTGTCGGTTTCACCCAGTATGCAACCGCAGCATACACCGACAACATCCTCGATGACTACTGCTACTACGGTCTTGACTATATCAAGGCCAAACACGGTGGTCTCGGCAAGGCAAAGAAGACCCAGGAAGTCATCAACGACATCGCAACTGAAGTCACCCTCTACGGTATGGAACAGTACGAACAGTACCCCACCACCCTCGAGAGCCACTTCGGCGGATCCCAGCGTGCATCCGTCCTTGCAGCAGCATCAGGTATCTCCGTTGCACTGGCAACAGCCAACTCCAACGCTGGCCTGAACGGCTGGTACATGTCCATGCTCGCCCACAAGGAAGGCTGGTCACGTCTCGGCTTCTTCGGCTACGACCTGCAGGACCAGTGCGGTTCAACCAACTCAATGTCGATCAGACCAGACGAAGGCTGTATCGGCGAGCTCCGTGGACCAAACTACCCCAACTACGCAATGAACGTCGGACACCAGGGAGAATATGCAGCAATTGCCGCAGCCTCCCACTATGGACGCCAGGATGCCTGGACCCTGTCCCCGTTGATCAAGATCTGTTTCGCAGACCCGTCGCTGAAGTTCGATTTCTCCGAACCACGCCGCGAGTTCGCAAAGGGTGCAATCCGCGAGTTTATGCCCGCGGGCGAGCGCTCACTGATCATACCAGCAAGGTAGATCAGTTCAACAATTTTTTTTTCAAGAGTTTTTTTAAGATCTTTTCGAATGGCGATGTGAAGGTTTTCACATTACAGCCTGAACCCCCCAGTCCGTTACGGGAATCCTGATTTTCCATAAACTGCGAAACTTACTTTGACCCGCAGTACAATGGCATATTCAAAGGAAATTGCCATGACCGATACGACCTATGGTGCCAAACTCCAGAAGGACGAAAAAACCTACGCCATCCAGACACGGATTCCCGCGGGTGTCGTCAGTCCACAAGACCTTGAACGCATCGCAGGGGTAGCACGCAAATACAAGATCCCCCTCATCAAGATCACTTCGGGACAGCGGTTTCTGCTGGTCGGAGTTGAGGAAAAAGATATCGCGGCAGTGCGAACTGAACTTGGCATCCTCGGCACCGGATCGATCAGTCCCGGAGTACGATATGTCCAGTCATGCCCGGGAAATGCCTACTTGCAAAAACGGCACTCGGGATTCAATGAGCCTCGCCCGGGAGATCTCGGATGAATATAATGGGAAAGAATTTCCTGTAAAAATCAAGATCGGCATATCCGGCTGTCCCCGGTGCTGCGGGGAAAGCCGGGTCAGGGACATCGGGATCATGAGCACTTCAAAAGGCTGGACGGTCATCTTTGGCGGACACAGCGGGTTTAAGGTACACACCGGAGAACAGGTTGCATCAAACTTAACTACGGATGAGGCACGCGAACTGGTGAGGAGACTGCTCGTGTATTACCGGGACCATGCACAACCAAAAGAAAGAACCTCCCGGTTTCTGGAACGGGTTGGAACCAAATGGCTCTTTTCAGAAGAGTTGGGTATTCAGGAGAAGTCCCCGGCACCGGAACAATAAATCCACCGGGCTTTTTTGTCATCCTGATTCCTTATCACCCACGAGTAAGGATTTGCTGAAGCATTTTCCCCCTTTAAAAAAAAAAGTGCGGCTTACCTGATTTACGGCCCGCATCCACTGCTTGCACAAAGAGAATCCCTGCCAGGGTCGTCGCAACAGGCAGCGGGTTTCACCAGATCTTTTACCACCTGCTGTGCGACCTTGTACGCATAAACAGTGAACATCTCGTCAGGAACCTCATCGATCCCGAACGGTAAATCAAGATTGTATATCAGGTCCGCCCGAACGATCTCCGGGCTTAATTCCGGAATAACACCGGCCATCATCCGTGAGGAACAGTTGATGAAGCAGCCTTCAATTGCAATCACCTTCTCCGCTCTCCGGATAAGGTTCCGCTGGCCGGTATCTTTTGTGAATGCTCCCCCGAGGCATATCCGTACGGTCTCATCGCGGGCCAGCCGGTGAGCAATCAGGTTTGCGGCCCTCCGGGCCACTTCGCCCCGGGCACACGCTCCCTCGCAGGCCATCACGGCGATCTTTGGCGGACTTGTAGAATTTATCTCTGCATAGTCCTCACACGCCGGGCATTTCCCGGTCACCCTGGCAATTTTTGCGGTTTCATAGTCCATATCTCTCATCACCAGATAAACCGTGGGTCGGTGTATGCTATATACTCCGGAACCGGATTTCAAGAAAAATTGAAAATGTTTGATGTTTTCAAATACATGAAAGAAGACCAAGCGAACACCTTTTTTATTTTCATGCCTATCTCGTAACCATGGCAACCGCCCGCTGCTGTCCTGCCGACTGTGCCCTCCGAAACGACTGGGAAGACGAACTCCGTGCAGAAAAAGAGATGCTCGAACAAGATACAGTGACGGAATTACACACGCTCATGAAACTGCTCTCCCACCCGCTTCGTTTGAAGATCATTCTGATGCTCCTGAAACCTAACTTTGCCAGTTTGATCCCAATAGATGCAGAAGGTGCAACCTCTC
>JBAXDE010000115.1:0-6421 GCA_037141115.1 Methanomicrobiales archaeon
AAATATATGTACCGATTTTACATTCAACTGTATGAAAATGAACGGATATTTAGGTCTCTTTGCAATCCTGGTGATTGTTCTGGTTTGTGCCTCAGGCTGCACGACTTCCCAGGCTCCCGTTACCGCTACCCCGGCACCCTCTGCAACGATCGCTGCTACTTCAGGCTCGCTTCAGAACTCCGTGACTACTTCAGCCGAAGCAAAATCTTCGAATATTGATACAATGGTCAATGTCCATTTCAATGATATCGCCTGCCTGGATATCCAGAACGGGATGGGCGTAACGTATCTCTATCCCGACCAGAAGTACAAACTCACTGCGGCATCCCCGAGCGCTGCGGCAGTGAATGTCAATGTCGTCCTTGTTGATGAAAATGACAAACTGATCCTGAGCCAGACCCGGCCCCAGTGGGACTCGCTCCAGAAGACCTGGTCATACCCGGGTCTTGTGCCGGTTGTCCAGTTCAACGACATCACCGTACCCCAGGAAAAGAGCTTCACCATAAAAACCCAGAGCAAGTATTACATCTGCGTTGATGACCGGAAAGAGACGGGAACCAATGATATTGTGCTCAGGGTGCCCGTGACCCTGAGCCGGCTCGCATAGTAGCCTTTGGAATAATTCCCCTTTTTTCTCATTGCCCAAAGTCTCCTGTTCTGTCCCGAACCGGGATCAGGCAGCTCTTTATGGATGCATTTTCATGCTTGTACTAAGAGATGCACCGGAAGGATGCATATCTGTCATCAGGAGTAACAGATCATGGAGACGTACCCCCTAATCCTCGGCGGAGTGAAGAAACAGACCGAAGAGATCGTCAGCGTGCGGTTCCCCTTCACGGGCGAAGTGTATGCGCAGGTCTGCCAGGCGAGCATCCTGGATCTCAAAGCGGCAGTCACTGAAGCGGTAAAGGGTTTTGAAACAACCAAGAAACTCTCCTCCGGAGCCCGGGCCCGGATCCTCACCCGGCTTGCCGATGAGATCCACAGCAGGGCAGATGAACTTGCTGAAGTGCTGGTGATGGAAGGGGGAAAGACCCGGAAGTTTGCGGTAAACGAGGTTGGACGGGCGGAAGTTACGGTCAGGACGTCTGCCGAGGAAGCCAAGCGGATCTATGGCGAGATCATTCCCCTGGACTGGTCGGATGATACCGAAGGCCGCACTGGTTTTCTCCAGCGTTTCCCGCTCGGCCCGGTTGTGGGTATCGTGCCGTTCAACTTCCCCCTCAATCTCGCATGCCACAAACTGGCACCTGCAATTGCGGCAGGCAACTCCATTATTCTCAAACCCGCTTCATCCACCCCGGTCTCGAGTCTCCTTCTGGGTGAGATGGCACTTGCAGCGGGTATGCCACCGGCAGCGATCAGCGTGGTGCCCTGTGCGGGCGGACGTGCTGAACAGCTGGCCCGGGATCCCCGGGTTGCGTATCTCTCGTTCACCGGCAGCTGCACGGTCGGCTGGCACCTGCGGGAGATCGCGGGAAGAACAAAAGTCGCACTTGAACTTGGTGGGAATGCAGCGGTGATTGTGCATGAGGATGCAAATCTCGATTATGCTGCGCAGCGGATTGCCACCGGTGGGTTCATCAATGCCGGGCAGGTCTGCATCTCGGTGCAGCGGGTACTCATCCATCGCCCGGTCTACGATCGTGCAGTTGAAAAGATTCTTGCAGCGGTCAAAACGCTCAAAGTGGGAGATCCGCGGGACCCGGCCACGGATGTCGGACCCATGATTGACCGGATCAAGGCCGAGGATGCGTACCGGAAAGTGCAGGAAGCCGTTAAGCATGGCGCCCGGATCCTTGCCGGTGGCACGCTTGAAGAGACGATGTTTGCTCCTACGGTACTTGCGGATACCACTCCAGCAATGCGGGTGAACAAGGAAGAAATTTTCGCACCGGTCCTCTCCCTTATCCCGTACGATGATTTTTCAGAAGCCCTGCGGATAGCCAATGCCGGTGATTTTGGCCTGCAGGTGGGCATCTTCACCCAGAATATCAACCGGGCAATGCAGGCCTTTACCGAGATGGATGTCGGGGGCGTTCAGCTGAATGATATCCCGACATTCCGGGTAGACCAGATGCCCTATGGCGGGGCGAAGGGCTCCGGGCTCGGCCGGGAAGGGCCACGGTATGCAATCGAGGAGATGAGCGAGCTCCGCCTGATGGTGATCAACCGGAACGGCGGGATAGAGTAAGGGTTGCTCTTTATCATCCCTCCCCTCACTCCCTGATCTCGACTTTCATAAACCGTCCACAATATTTATCTCCCCATGCCCCTAAGGCAGACCATTGTGTGAAGGCCATACGTGACCAGTATACCCATATCCCGTTCCGGATATCGGGACTTCTCGATCTTGCCTATAACCTCTGGTGGAGCTGGCATCCCGAGGTACGGATTCTTTTCAAGCAGTTGAACCAGGAAGCCTGGAAGGCAAGCATCCACAATCCGGTCCGGATGCTGCGGGACATCCCGGCAGAATTTTTAGACGCTGCTGAGAACAATGCCGAGTATCTCCGCCGCTATGATATCATCATGAACCGGTTCAGCCGGTACCTCAACACAAGGGCCGGCTGGTTCCGGGAACAGTATCCTGAACAACAGTCCCTGACCATTGCATATTTCTCCGCGGAATACGGGCTGCACCACTCACTCCCATTCTATGCCGGAGGGCTTGGTTTTCTGGCCGGCGATCATCTCAAGGAATGCAGCGATCTGGGGGTGCCGCTTGTTGCAGTGGGATTCATGTACTCCGAGGGATACCTCCACCAGCATATCCAGCCGGATGGCTGGCAGACCGCGGCAAAGGAAATTCTCGACCGTGAAGCTACTCCGGTAAAAAAGGTACGAAACTGGGATGGGGATCATCTCGTCATCCGGGTGCCCTATGTCGAACCGGCGATCTATGCGGCCGTCTGGAAGGTCGATGTCGGGAGAGTCCCGCTCTACCTGCTCGATACCGACATCCCGTTAAATGATCCGGAGAGCCGGAGGATCTCATCGAGCCTGTACATGAGCGACCGCGAGGAGCGGCTCAGGCAGGAGATCGTGCTCGGCATTGGTGGCCGCAAGGTACTGCAGACGCTGGGGATAGAATACTCTGCAGTGCATCTCAATGAAGGCCATCCCGCTTTTGCCCTGCTGGAGCGGATCCGTGAACGCATGGAGAATGGACTTCCGTTTGACGAAGCGGTGCGCCAGGTTCAGGGGACTACCATGTTTACCACCCACACTCCTGTCGCTGCGGGTCATGATGTCTTTGCTAATGACCTGATAGACAAGTATTTTGGCACGTATTACGGGGAGCTCGGTATCGACCGCGACCAGTTCCTCGCCCTGGGAAAGCATCCTGACTTCCCGGATAACGGGTTCAACATGACCGTTCTTGCCTTGCGACTGTCCGGTTACCACAATGCCGTTTCGAAAAAACACGGCGAGGTTACCCGGCAGATGTGGCAGGGGTTGTGGCCGGGTTATGATGAGGATAAGATTCCTATCGATGCGATTACCAATGGCGTCCACCTGCCGACATGGATGAACCCGCGGATCCAGGACCTGCTTGATTCCCACTTCTATTACGTGGCCCCCAACTGGCAGGAGGAGCATGACGATGAGACGATCTGGAATCTTGTCGATGAGATTTCGGACAAGGATCTCTGGGAGCTGCATACCCGCCTCAAGAACAAACTCATCAACCGTATCCGGGAACGTAAAAGGGTGAAGTGGATAAAAGATCGGGATGAAATCCCTAACTTCGTTACTGAAGGTCTTTTTTTGAACCCGTCTGTTCTCACCATCGGGTTTGCCCGGCGTTTTGCTACTTACAAGCGGGCCGACCTGATATTCCATGATCCCGAACGGCTCAAAAAGATTCTCTCGAACCGGTGGAGACCGGTCCAGATCATCTTTGCCGGCAAGGCCCACCAGTCGGATTATGAGGGAAAACGTATACTCCAGAAGATCTACCAGATCGCCCGGCAGCCGGAATTTGAAGGGAGGATTGCGATTGTGGAAGATTATAGTGAGCAGACTGCCCAGTACCTGGTGCATGGGGTTGATGTCTGGCTCAATAACCCCCTGCCCCCTATGGAAGCATGCGGGACCAGCGGTATGAAAGCCGGTATCAACGGAATCCTTAACCTGAGTATCCCTGACGGCTGGTGGCTGGAAGGCTACAATGGGAGGAATGGCTGGACATTCGGTGCCGCAAATGGCGGGGAGGACCGGGATGCTGCGGATGCGGCGGCACTGTATGATATTCTTGAGCGTGAGATCATACCGCTTTATTACAGCAGTTCGCTCGATGCGATTCCCCACGGGTGGGTGAAGATGATGAAGGAGTCGATAAAGAGTATTGCCCCCCGGTTTTGTGCCCGGCGGATGGTCAAGGATTACGTGAACAATTATTACCCGAAACTGGTCTCTTCAGCGGATGCAGAGCGGATGTGAATTTTTTTTAAAAACGATCTTTCATTGTTTTAACGGTGAGGAGAACCTCTGCGTTTATCCCCCTTTAAAAAAATCACTCAATCCTGCAGATTGCATTGATCGGTGAGGCAGATGCGGTGGAGAGTGCGACTTCCGGTTATTAATTCCCCTATCAGAAACGTTAAAAATCTTCGGTTACTTCAGAGTTTATCGGTTTTTATCGGCCTGGCCATATAGTTTAACAAAAAGGATCACCGGAAACAGCTGATCTGTGAGCCGCGGATCCTGATCCCGTTTGCATTGCAGTAATCCCGAATCTCCTTTTTGGTAATACCATAGCGTGTCGCGATGGAGAATGCCTCATCGCAGGTAACCGTGGTTCCGATGCCGGCACTCAAAAATGCCTGTGCGATCTTATCCGTGTCCATGATACCCGGTCTCCTGTCTTTCCGGTATAGTGGTTGCCGGGTCAGCACCATGAACCTTATGGGTCAGACCATCCTATATACCGGTAATGAAAGTCGCACTTGTCAATTCCCGGCAGGACAAGGCGGGAATGAACATCCGGCACCATATCGAAAAGCTGCTGGCCACTGATTCAGGTGGACAATGGCTGGACCGGGGGCGGACCTATGAATTTTTAGAAGTGGAGGAACGCCTGATCCATGCAGAGGGCCTGGACCAGCGCATCGATGCCGACCTGCTGATCTTTCTCTCACGCCATTCGAGTGTCAACCCGGTTCCCGTGCTCACGGTCCATGTGACCGGTAATTTCGGAACCGCAGCACTCGGGGGTTCTGACCGGACGCTCACGAGAGCCGCCCCTGCGATGATGCAGGCAACCCTGCGGGCACTGGCAAAGCATTGCCCCGAAGGCTACCGGGTCTCCTATGAAGTGACACATCACGGTCCCACAGGCCTGCACCACCCCTCATTCTTTGTTGAGATCGGGAGTACCGAGAAGGAATGGATCGATCCCATTGCCGGCAGGGCCGTAGCGGAAGCCGTACTGGATGCCGTCTTGCTAAATGCGGTCCCATTGATTGGGTTTGGGGGAACGCATTATGCCGTTCGCCAGACCGAGATTGCGCTCTCCTCCCGCGGGGCATTCGGGCATATCGCCCACACCCGGGAGATTGCCGGGCTCGACAATACAATGATCCGCCGGATGATGGATGAGAGCGGAGCGGTGGGTGCCTATATCGATCGAAAAGCGCTGGATCATGATGCCCTCAGTCACTTGTCAGGGATGCTGGACCAGCTTGCAATCCCCCGGCTCTCGGAAAGCGAGATCGCTGCCATGGGTCATCTCCCGTGGGACACGTACCTGGCAGTTCGGGAAATGGCGGAGTCTGTATCGCCCGGTGCCCGGTGCTATATTCATGCACTCAAAGGGGCCGGAACACTCACCCTGATCCCGGCAAATCCCCTGTTAATTGCCGAAACCGTCAAATCGGACGAGCCGGGGCTGATTAAAGATCTCGATGAATTGCCGGTCGTTCACTTATCCACACGTGATAATCGCCTGCTTCCCGATTTTATCACGTATGGGGAATATTCGTCACAATTAATACATGATTTAAATACCTTGTGCGTAAAAATCATACGTAATAAAGAGATCACTGCAACAGAGAGCGATCACCTGATCATTACTAAGGTACGGTTCGACCCCAAAAAAGCGCGCGAACTGGGGGTACCGCCCGGACCTGCCTACAAACAACTGGCAGCAGGCCAGTCTATAGAGATCAGCGGTCAGGTCATCACACCAGCAATGGTGTCTCGAAGCAGTAAGACCGACATCCACATCCCGGGGTTGGAGAAGTTTTCATGAGGTCCATTGTAGAAGAGGCACTAACCAAGGCGAGGGACGAGACCATCACGCCCTCGCAAAATAATGAAGACCTCGACCAGATTCTGGCCGAGATGAAGACCGAGATAGCCGTGATTGGTTGCGGCGGCGGCGGATCGAATACGATCTCCCGCATGATGGAAGAGG